>JAXDCU010000317.1:0-16917 GCA_034677645.1 Verrucomicrobiia bacterium | reverse complement strand
TCCCGCCTCCAAGACCAGCTACCACGATCAGCATGTCCTGATGGAGCGCAAGTCCACGGAGAGCATCCAGGTCCGATTCGGCTGCCGCGTGGCCAATATCGATGTCGCCTCCGGCGCCAAGCCCGCGTGTCACGCTCTCGCCGAAAAGGATTTTGGGCTCCAACGCGGACTGCGCAAGTTGACGCGCGTCGGTGTGCGCGGCAGCGAAAGTGAGACCAGTCAGACCGCATTGCGTCATGTGGGAAACCATCTGCAGACCAGCCCCGCCCACACCCACGACGCGGATGGCCGGGGTGCGGCGGATCGGCGGCAGGGCCGAGGGTATTACTGTTTCAGTCGATGTCATGGCATGCGTTGAGGCAATTTCAGGCGTTTTGGATTATGCGGCTCAACGTCGTCTTGAGTCGCGAACTCCATGCGCCACGTATCGCGCGCTTCTCCTGCTGGAACGATCCGAATTTCACCAGACCGATAGGCGTGGCGAATTCCGGCTGATCCAAAGTGGCCACCAGACCGGAAATTGATTTGGTGCGCCCTATGAAGGCAGGCAAACCGAAAACCCGTTCGGCAAGTTGAGCGATCTGCGGAATGCGCGCGCCACCTCCACAGAGGTAAACTCCCGCGCGCAGGTAGTCCAGAAGTCCGGCCGACTCGATTTCTTCAACCAGAATCGCAAACAGCTCCTCGAGTCTCAGCGACATTATCCTGTGCAAGTGCTCCACATTGATAGAGCGCTCCGGGAGCCCCACGTCGTTGGTCAGGCTCAAAGTCCGACCCTTGTCAGCGCGATCGACCAGCGCGGACCCATGCTCGATTTTGAGACTTTCAGCGCGGCCCATCGAGGTCTTCAGGCCGTAAGCGAGGTCGTTCGTTACGTGATCGCCGCCGACAGCGAGCACGCCAGTGTGTTTAATGATACCGTTGCAGTAGACGGCGTAGCTGGTGACACCGGCGCCCAGGTCCACGACAAGCGCACCCAGCTCCTTCTCCTGTGCGGTGAGCACCGAGAGCGACGCCGCGATCCCGTTGAAGACGATGTCCTCGACCTCCAGTTGAAGGCTCTTCACGGTCCGGATCGGGTTCTGGAGTCTGTTTGTTACGCCGTGGATCACATGCACGTCCACCTCGATCTGGGCGCCCAGCATGCCAACCGGCTGAACAATCCCTTCCTGGCCGTCCACGATAAAATGCTGGCGAATGACGTGGATGACATGGTTCTCGGCTGGGATGTTGATAGCTCGTGCATTCTTGACCACGTCTTGCACGTCCTCAGAGGCAATCTCACGATCAACGGAAGGTATTGTGTGCCGACCGCGGTTATCGAAACCTCGCACATGAGCGCCACTGACCCCGAGATACACGCCGCGAATCTCCACATCCGCCATCTGTTCCGCTTCGGCAATCGCCGCCCGAATGTCTTCGGCGGCCGCCCCCGTGTCCACGATCTCGCCTTTGCGCACTCCGCGAGACCTGGCCTGGCCAAGCCCTGTGATGCGAAGACTGCCTTCAGGGCTAAGCTCGCCCACGACGGCGCAGACTTTTGAGGTGCCGATTTCAAGCCCGACAATCACCTTGCTGGAAGCGTCAAACATGTTTGTCTTTCTTGTGCGGGTTCTTGCCGCGACTTGACCTTAACGGGAGTGCATTGTTGGTCTCGGCCCATCGCAGCGGACAGTTGTTGGTAATAGACAGATCGAGGCGTGCCACCGTCTTGCCAAGACGCTGGCCGGCATCATGCACCAGTCGCCAGCGCCGAAGTTGCTCATCAAGCCGGGTCGAAGCCAGGACTATCTCAGTGTTGTCCTGAGTAGTCACGCGAAGCACGCGGGGCCCGGACACATCGATACTTGCGATCGCGGTCCGGCCTGACATGTCTGAGTGGTCAAGACTGGTCAGCAGTAGAAGAGCTGCCGAGATCGACTCGCCCGCCAGAGCTTTTCCAGGATACAGATCGCGCCGCGCCACCCCGCGAACCACTGGGAGTGTCTCCGGCGTCATCGCGGAATTCGACGAGAACTGGCTGGGAGCGAGCGGTGGCATCACCACGCCTTCGGCATCCAGGTAGAATGTCGCCGGAGCAAAACCGGCGTTGCCCTGAACCGATAGCGCCTGGACTTGGGCGACTGGCTGGCGTTCCATTATGCGCAGGCGCAGCAAATGGGGGAGGATTCGTTCGACCGCGACCGACTTTATCTGAGGCACCAATTCCAGGTCGCGCCGGACGCGGGACAAATCGACATTCAGGAGGTTCATGCCTTCGCGAATGCCAGCCCACTGCCGGACCTGGTCTGGGGTGATCGACTTGCCGTCAGTGATTATTTCTATCGAGGTCAATGCGAACAAACCCGCATCCAGGACCTTCTGTCGCCCCCATGTCCAGCCATAGGAGGCAGCCAACCCAATCCCCAGCGCGGTGATCGCCGTCATGAACGCCAGCAACACAAGGCGTTGACGTCTCTGACGGAGTGGCTTGGAGCGACTACGCACTTCCAGGACACTGGGCCTGCTGATGCGCCGGTTCTGTTTTGATGCTCTGAAAAACATAGCTGGTATCCGCGACACGATCTCTCTGGCTCACCTCCCCTGCTTGTGCCGCAAGGCCAGTTCGACCATCTTCTGGCAAAGACCCGCAAAGGAGTACCCAACCGCCGCGGCCGCCATGGGCAAAAGGCTCAACTCAGTCATGCCGGGCAGCGTATTCACTTCCAGCACCACTGGCTCGCCGCTGGATCGCACCATCACATCCACGCGCGCGTAGTCGCGAGCTCCCACGGCGTGAAACGCCCGCAGGGCGGCATCTTCGATCCCGCTGAGCGTTGCCGAGTCAAACTGGGCTGGCAGAGCGTAGTCCGTGGCCCCTTTTGTGTACTTGTTAGTGTAGTCGAGTATTCCCTGTTTGGGGCGGACCTCGATCACAGGCAACGTCTTGTCCAGGAGGATGCCGACCGTTGCTTCGCGGCCAAGGATGCGCTCTTCCATCAACACCTCAGTGTCGTGACGAAGGGCGCGTTTGAGGGCCGGTTCCAGTTCATCGGCGGCGGCAACCATTTCGAGTCCAATGCTCGATCCTTGCCGGACCGGTTTGAGTGCCACTGGCGGCTGCCATCCAGTTGGCCAGAGAGCAGTTGCGGTCTTTAAGACGGTGAAACGAGCTGTGGGCACGCCGGCGGCAATGCAGCGTTCTTTGGTCAAGACCTTGTCAAAAGCAACGCGGCTCGCCTCGGCATCCGATCCAGTATATGGCACACCGAGACGATCCAGTTCGCCCTGCAACGTGCCGTCCTCGCCGTACGCTCCGTGCAAAGCCAGAAACACAACCTGAGTGCCCGACGGCAAATGCCAGGCGCCGTCTCGAGGGTCCAGTTCCACAACCTCGTGGCCAAGCGATCTCAGAGCTTTCGCCACCGCCTGGCCCGACCTGAGCGAGACATCGCGTTCAGCCGACCGCCCACCCAGCATGACCGTGACGCGCAACCCCCCCGAAACACCGCCATGTAGCCCTCCAATCGAGATCGGCTTTGAGGCCGGAGCGGCACACTTGCTCGCCGCCGATGGTTGTCGTTTGCTGTCTCTAAGCGTCTTCACCGACAATTTCCACCTCCGTTTCGAGCGTAATTCCACGGCTGAGGAAAACTCGTTCGCGCACAGCCGCGATCAGTTGGATCATGTCCTTCGCGGTGGCGTCTCCCTTATTTATGAGGAAGTTGGCGTGGACTCTTGAGACGGCCGCGCCTCCCACGCGCAGGCCCTTGAGGCCCACTTGATCGATTAGCCAGCCAGCCGGCCCCGCCGCCGCGTTCTTGAAGACGCACCCAGCGCTCGGCTCCCGTGGCTGTGTCTCGCGCCGCCGATGCCGAAACTCCTCCATCCGTTCAAGAATGAGACTGCCAGGCGCCGGCGTCCCGCGGAAAACCGCGGCCAGCACGATGGTATTGTTCGCGTATTCCGAACACCGGTATCCAGCCTGGAGCCCCGTAACCGCGCGTTCTTCGATCGTCCCGTCCTGGTTCATGCACCTGACGCTCTCGAGTACGTCAGAGGTCCAAGTCCCGAATGCGCCAGCGTTCGTTCGCAGCCCGCCACCCACCGTGCCAGGAATCCCGTCCATGAACTCAAAACGACTAATCCCATGTCGGCACGCGGTGCGCGCCACCTCTTTCAGTGGCGTTCCAGCTCCGCAACTGATAGTCTGCTCGCCAACATTAATACTCCGAAAGGCGGGCTGCCTCAGCGTCACCACCACGCCTCGCACGCCGCCATCGCGCACAAGAAGGTTGGACCCATGGCCGAGTAACAACAGCGGAATACCGCGTTGTTGGCTTGTGCGTACAACGACAGCAAGGTCTTCCTCGGTCGCGGGCTCCACGTACCAGTCGGCTGGGCCGCCAACCCGGAGCGTGGTTTTGCCTACCAGCGGTTCATTGGCACGGACAACGCATCGCTCCGAGAGCTGGTCCGACGGGAAGACGCTGTTCATTAATCTCGCTCGACCATCAACATTCCCTGACGCCACGCCGCGGCAAGCCTCGACCTTGCCCCCGAGCGGACGGCAGTGCGCCAGTTGGTCCGCATCGAGCATGTCAGTGTGCGCTTCCATCCGCGTGGGTGTGTCCGACATGCGAGGTTAGTCGCGCAATCGTCAGCGGGCTATCGGCGGCTCGCGTCGGCGATTGCTTTGCTTCGATTAGGCGTTCGGCGATCCATTCCGCGGCGTCGGGCCGGTGCCATCCGACCATCGCGGTTTGCATTGCGCTTAACGCTAATGGGTCAAGCAGGATGGCCAGCACGAGATCGACCAACGCGTTCGGTGTCGCATGGTTCTGTGGAAGCAGACGAGCCGCGCCCGTCGCGGCAAATGCAAGCGCGTTGTGGTGCTGGTGGTTGTCGGCGGCATGGGGGTAGGGGATCAGAATTGCAGGCAGCCGCATGGCCGCCTGCTCGGCCAGTGACGATGCCCCGGCGCGGGCCACGGCCAACGTGGCCGCGCCCAACGCGGTCCACATGTCTGAACAGAAAGGTTCAACCACGGCGCGTCTGCCGTGGCGAGCATAAGTTCGGCGCACGCACTCCGCGTCTTCACTCCCAGTGAAATGCACAAACTGCAGTTCCGGCGCTCGCACCGCGAACAAACCGACGGCGTCTTCAAGAAGCTTGTTTAGAGCGTGTGCGCCCTGGCTGCCGCCCGTGACCAGAAGCACCGGCGCGGATGCGTCCAACTTGAGAAGTTTCCGGCAGGTTTCGGTGTTGGAGGGTTGGAACCTTGAACGCACCGGCATGCCGGTCACGTGGACACTCCTATGCCGCAAATTCGCGGCTGCTCCAGGAAAATACAAGTACACCTCGCGTGCCAACGGCGAACACCAACGGTTAGCGCGGCCAGGCACGGAATTGGCCTCGTGCAGGAATACTGGCACACCAGCCATGCGCGCCGCGACAATCGACGGCGCGGAGGCAAATCCGCCCATCGCCAGAAGCGCGACTGGTCGGCGCTGTTTGAACGCAGTGCGCGTGACACGACAGGATTGAAGAAATGCCTTGAGGAACGGAAAACAACTGCGCAATGAAGGCGGCAGCGCCGGCAGGGCTAGCACTTCGAGATGGCGCGCCGTCTGGACGCCCAGTTGATCCACCGCCTTAGATGAGATCAGCAACTCGACATCCGCGCCACGACGTTCGAGCGCCTCGGCCACGGCGACCCCAGGGAACAGATGGCCGCCAGTGCCGCCACAGGCAATCGTCACGAGTCGAGTGGGCTGTGCCTTTCCCATCGTGTCATGCGTTGGACAACTGGCCTGGCGTTGTCGGGTCGGGCCCCGTCAATGGCGGGGATGGACCTGCAAGAGCGATACTCACAAGCACGCCAGTGCAGACCATCATCATCATCAAATTCGATCCGCCGTAGCTTATGAATGGCAGCGCGAGGCCTTTGTTCGGAAGCGTTCCGGAAACCACGCCGATGTTGATCAATGCCTGCACCGCGATCATGAAGCTGATGCCGGTTGCCAGGAGCATTCCAAACGTGTCAGGCGCTCTCCAAGCCACTACTATGCCCGTGACAAACAGCATTGTGAAGAGGCACACGATTGTCACTGAGCCGACGTACCCGAACTCCTCAGCTATTATCGCGAACAGGAAATCCGTCTGGTGCTCTGGCAAGAGCGCCTTTTGCCGGCTTTTGTCCAGGCCCACGCCAAACGCGGCTCCGCGAGTCAGAGCCGCTCGCGCATGCCACGCTTGGTATCCAGCCCCCTGAGACGTTTCTTCCGGATGCAGCCAGGCATGGACTCGAGCGTTCCTGACCGGATTAAGCGCCAGCATGATCGCGAAGCCGGCGACTCCCAATAGCAATGGCGGCACTATGTAACGCCACCGCACACCACCCACAACGAGCACAACCACACTCACCGCCGCCAACAGCATCGCCGTCCCCCAGTCCGGTTGCAGAAACACCAGACCGACAACCGGACCGACGATCAGCGCGGGGCAGACCACGCCCCATCGGAAGTCGTGGATCAGGCGCTGACAGAAAGCCCCATAGTGCGCCAGAGCCACCAAAAGCGCGAGTTTCGCGAAGTCCGACGGTTGAAACTGAAAACCGGCAAAACGAAACCAACGTCGCGCGCCATTCACGCGCACTCCAACTAGAAGCACCGCGACCAGCAACAAAACCGACAGCGCCAGGAGCACCCATGCGACTGGTCGCAGCCGGCGATAACCCGCCAACACGACCGCCGCGGCTCCAGCCATGCCAATGCCTCCGGCAATCACTTGTCGGGACAGAAACCGAGTGCTGTCTTGGGCCGGGCTTACGCTGTAAAGCATCACGAACCCAAGGGACAGCAACGCCACAACCGCGATGATCAACAGCGTGGCGACTCGTCTCATTGTGCGTTGCCGGTCCGTGCGCCAGCCGGAAGTCTTGTCAGTCCTCCAGCTGGACTTCCGAAATCCCTATGGCGCAGGCGGCAGGACGAGCGGCGAGGTCGTCGCCGCCGCATCAGGCGCTGCCGTGGTCCCCGCATCTGGCATCGCCGCCTTTGCCGGCACGGTCAACTTCTGTCCAACCAGTATCCGATCCGTCTTCAGGTTGTTGGCGGTGCGCAGGTCGGCGATTGTGACACCATAGCGCCGCGCAATCCGAGTGAGATTCTCTCCGCTCTTGACGACATGCACGATCCCCCCACCAGTCTCGGGCTTGACGGAGTCGGTTGTTGCCGCTGGAGTTGGTATGTTCACCTTCTGCCCGACCTTGAGCTTGCGCGGTTCGAGGCCGGGATTGGCCTTCATGAATGCCACTAGGCTCACGCCGTGGTCTTTGGCGATGTTGGCGGGTATATCCCCCGACTTGACGGTGTACTCGGTGACCGTCGGCTGGGTAGTCAGCGTCTCGATGGGCACTGTCTGAGTCGCGGTGCTCAGGTCGCCCGTGCCCACGACGCCAGGAAAGGTACCGAGCACTGTCTGGTTCGTGGAGTCAAGAGGCTGTGCCAGGAGGTTGGTCTGAGTGGCCAGATCGTAGGTCTGTTGCGCAACCGCGTTGGTGTCCTGGAACATGTCCGCCGATCGCGGTGGCTCTGCTGGCGGCTTGCAGCCCTGCAAGAGCAAGCCGGCCAGAAACACGCCGTGCAGCGCGAAGATGGTGATCACGGTCAGACGGAAGCCCGCCCTGGCCGGTGCGGCTTGTCCGCTGAGAGTGGTGATTGGGGATCTTGTATTCATGGTTTTCCTAGTGAGTTAGACGGATGGTGTTTGGGTTTGGCCAACAAAAGCACTTGGCGCAATCCGCTCCTGGTCGGTGAAGCCGGCCAAAAGCGACTGCTGGCGACTTGGTGGTTAAGAAACATGGTGGAAGCGGTACTGGGCGAGCCCCCCAGCCGACCTGGAACGGCGTCACCCATGCCTTCGCCACGAAGACATCTACTAACAGTATTCCCAGCGCTGCGCAAGGAGCAAAAGGCCAACCTGATCATCGCGTAAGATGCCGGCGGATGGCTGAATTCACCACGAAGACACTGAGAACACGAAGGAACAACGATGAGCGGACCCGATCCGGTTCTATAGAGAATATCGGAAACGCCCGGGCTAGTCTCGGGGCTCTTCTTCGTGTCCTTCGTGTGCTTCGTGGTGAGATTAGGCGAGGACTTGGGGGCCAACTCGGCTTCCACACCTCGAGCGCGATCCGACCTGACAGGCGCCCGATTGGCGCGTGTCAATGCCCACCGCCACGCGGCGGCCTTGCCATTCGTTAGTGGCGTCGGCTTGCGGTTGTAATTGCAATTCATGTATGGGCTCTGGACAGCTATCTGGTCTTCAATGTCGCCAGCGCGACCACGGCGCACAAAACACAGAGTATGTAGAAACGCGTGACAATCTTGGATTCATACCAACCCTTCATTTCGTAGTGGTGGTGCCAGGGCGTCCGAAGGAAGAACCGCTTTTCGATCCCATGGTGGCGTTTGTAGTACTTGAAACAGCCAACCTGGATGATGACCGAAGCAGCCTCCGCCACAAACACGCCCCCCGCGATCAACAGAGTGAACGGCTGGTGTATCAGCACCGCGACAATCCCCAACAAGCCGCCCAATGCAAGCGACCCAGTGTCGCCCATGAATACTTCGGCGGGATGACAGTTAAACCAAAGAAAACCAAGCGAGGCGCCGAACACCGCGCCGCAGAGCACCGTCAGTTCACCCGCACCAATCACATGCGGTACCTGGAGGTACACGGAGAATTTGGCGTGGCCGGCTATGTAGGTGAGAATCAGAAAGACCGCCGCCACAATCGCGGTGCAGCCAATGGCCAGGCCGTCGAGACCGTCGGTCAGGTTGACGGCATTGGAGCTGCCCACGATTGTAAGGACTGTCAACAACCCGCCCAGTCCCACCGCGCCACTCAGCACGGGGTACTTGATGAAGGGCACCATAATGTCGGTGACCAACTTGCGAGTTTGCGGGACGTGATAGAGATAGACGGCTATGAAGAGCGCAAGGGCCGTTTGCACGCAGAGCTTAACTTTCCCGCGAACGCCTTTGTTCGATTGACGAGTGATCTTGGCGAAGTCGTCGTAGAATCCCAGCGCCGCCAGTACCACCAGCGAGAGCAGACTCAATACGGTCAACGGATTCCACTGCGCCCAGAACATCACCGCCAGATCGATCGCCACAACGATCAGCAGCCCGCCCATCAGCGGCGTTCCGCGCTTGTCGCGCACACGCGCGCTCAAGTCGCCCTCCGCTTCCGCGGCGTCAGAGTACTCTTGCCTCATCTGGAACTGTTTCAGCCATGCTATGACCCGCGGTCCCAGCCAGAGGCTCACAAGCAAAGCGGTCAATGCGGCCCCGGCCGTTCTGAAGGTGATGTACCGAAAAACCCGCAGTGGCGAGAGCAGGTCGCCCAGCTCCGTCCCGGCTGTTGCCTGCAATATGTATTGGCTCAGATAGTAAAACACTCGCTCTCCTCAGCACAAAGCCTTCGCGACCCGGTCCGAGGCGCTCGTGGCGGGCGCCGCTCCGCAGCCAGTAAGGCCCCCACCGCGACCGTCCGGCTCGCCATGCAACCGCCCTCGCGCGGCCGCGACGCGCCGCATGCGCAATGCTTCCACGACCTCTTCCAACTTCGCCGCGCGCGACGCCTTGACCAAGACAAAATCCCCCTCACGAACGAAATCGATCAATTCGCTGGCGGCGCTGTGCCTGTCGGCAAACTCCCTCACGTCCACGCTCCCGACAGCCCGCGCCGCCTGTGCGTAGACGCGCGCCCATCGCCCAACGACAAAAAGGTGTCTGATGCCGAGGGCCACGGCATGCCGCCCTATCTCGGCGTGCAGGTTGGCGCTCTGTTCGCCCTGTTCCGCCATGTCGCCAAGCACCGCGATCCGTCGACCCGTGCAAACCAGTTCCCCGGCCGTCTGGAGCGCGGCGCGCATCGAATCGGCATTTGCGTTGTATGAGTCATCAAGGACGCGCAGGCCGGCGAGATTGAAGAGCGTGAGCCTATGCGGCGCCGGCTGGCATTTCTGAAGTCCGATGTCCAATTCATCTCGACGCAATCCGAGTCGCGAACCCACTGCCAGAGCAAGCGCGGCGTTGACCGCCTGGTGCGCGCCAAGCAACCGAGTCCTATACCAACCGTCCAACGCGCCGGCCCGTGTGCGCAGCAAGAATGATGTTCCACTATCTTCAACCCGGATCGACGAGAGCCGCCAATCGTTGGATTTCGTGCCAACCCGCACAACTGACGTCAGCCCGTCCGTGGCAAGCACGCTTACGTCCACGGAATCCTCGTTCACGAAAAGCACTCCCTCACGTGGAAGCCGCCCGGCAATGACTCCCTCCTCGAGAAGCACGCCTTGGACATCTCCGAAGAATTCCAGATGCTCGCGTCCGACGCTCGTCAGCACGCCCAGGGACGGCCTGATGGTTTCGAGCAGTTTCCCCAACTCGCCTGGATGATTCGTGCCCGCTTCCAACACGGCAACCTGGTGGCTGCGCTCCAGCCGGAGGAGTGTCAGGGGCACGCCGATATCATTGTTGAAGCTCGCCTCACTGGAAAGCGTGTTAAACCGCTGCGACAGGACCGCCGCCAACAAGTTCTTCGTGGTTGTCTTGCCGTTCGATCCGACGACTGCGATCACCGGGATGTCAAATGAGTTTCGATACCAGTTCGCCATCCGGTTCAGGGCTTGGCGAGTCTCCTCGACAACAACAAAAGCGCAATCAAGCCCGTCCGGCGGATGCCATAGCTTGTCTACAACCGCGCAAACGGCGCCGCGCCTCGCGGCGTCCGCTACATACTCGTGACCGTCGTGATGCTCGCCACGGACGGCTACAAACAGATCGCCTGGCTTGGCCGCGCGCGAGTCGATTGTCACGCGCCGGACCTGGGCGCTGCCTTCGCCCTTCACGAGCGTGCCGGCGCAGCTCGCCGCCAGTTCATGGATGTATCTTGTTTCCATGGCGCCTGGAACGGTCACCGGTCAATCGGGCTAGCCTCGGTCAAGAATCCCAGATTCTCGAGGCTCTCCCGCGCATGTACTCGATCGTCGAACGGCACGATTGTGTCCGCGTATTCCTGATAGCTCTCGTTTCCTTTCCCCATTATAAGCACGGTATCGCCGGCATCCGCCTTCCCGATCGCTTCGGCTATTGCCTTCGCTCGATCCAGTTGCACGTGGCAATTGTCTTGGCGAACGGCGCCGTGTCCCCTCACAACCGCGGCCGCGAGTTCATCGGGACATTCCCGGCGGGGATTGTCCGATGTGACAATCGTATAGTCCGCTAATCGCGCCGCCAGCTCTCCTAACCGCGCACGCTGATCCACGGCATAGTCTGAACGACCTCCAAAAACCGCTATCAGGCGTCCTTCCGTGGTTCCGCGCACCGTCGTCAGCGCTGTCTGCATCGCTGATTCAGTGCGCGCCGAGTCAACAAACACCCGAAAAGGCTGTCCGCTCTCGATCGGTTCAAGGCGACCGGGCACGGGCCCGATAGCCTTGAGCCCCCGCCGCAAGTTGGCCATTGGCACTCCCCACAAGATGGCGACGCTGATGGCCGCGAGCATGGCCCGGAGATCGTCCCGGTTCAGGATTGGCACTTTGATCTCGACGGTCGCATGCGGCAGTCGGAGACGCAGATTCGTGCCGGTTGGCGTGGCATGGCTCTCCAACACATGCACTAGAGCGGCGTGATCAAAACCATAGGTGACGGCCCGACGCGCATCGGCACCGCGTCCGCACGCAAAAGTCCTGTAGTCATCCAGATCATGGACGGACCGAGTGACGCAATCGAGCGCGCCCTTGACGAACAGCGGATGCATTTGTGTGTCGTTACATCCGTTCCAACATCTTGCCTGACTGGCGACTTTGCCAGTCCCATTGACGAAGACGCCTATGTCGCAATGCGTGCCTTTGCCGTTCTGGCTCAACCTCATTTGCGGGAGAATCTCGAGCACGCAGGCAACGCAACCCGCACGCACCATCGCGGCCATCAGTCGCTGGGTGTCCAAAGCTTCCGGCATCGACCCGTGCACGGGTATCACCCGATCGCCAAACTCATGCACCACGCTTCCCACCAAACCGGTTTCGATACCCGCGCTTCGCAGTATCCTCCGCGTCAGTATTGCCGCGCTGCTTCGAGCCTCGCCTCCCGTCACGCCGATCACCGTGAGTTGACGGCTCGGATGCCCGTAGAAGACCTCAGCCGCTCGAGCCAAAGCCTGCCGGCTGTCTTGGACGCGGACGGAGGCGATCCTGGGCGGTTTAAAGACTGGTCGTTCGTAGATGACTGCCGTTGCGCCATGTTCAAGAGCAGCGGCTATGTAGTCATGACCGTCGCGCGGGGCTCCAGGCAACGCGAAAAACACCGTGCCGGGCGTCACTCGACGTGAGTCGTACTCGAGGCGACTGATGGGCTGGTCCAAAGGTCCGACCACGGTGTGGTTGGGCATCTCTTCTACTAATCGGCGAAGCAACATGAGTACCCCTATCTGGTCTTGACCGGCCGTGTGACCGCGGTGTGGTCGTCGGCGCGGGCTGTGTGTGCCGCCAGAGATGGCATCGAGTTCGGGCGCGTTGCCGGCACTGGCTCGGACGGTTTATCGGGGGGGAGGTGCAGATAGGCGGCGATTCTCTCACCCATTGCCCTGAACACTGGCGCCGCGACTGCCCCGCCCATGTAGGCGATCCGTCGGTCAGGCTCGTCCACCGCGACGACCAAGCACACCGCTGGCCTGTCCGCGGGGAAGAAACCTATGAACGAGGCGTAGTACTTGCCTGACTTGTATGTGCCGTCGACGAACTTCTGTCCAGTTCCTGTTTTTCCCGCCACGGTGTAGAACTCCATTTGCGCTGCTGAAGCCGTGCCTTCCCTGCTGGCGGCCTTTTTCAGAGCGCCCACCATTTCACGGCACGCCTTCTCACTTGCGACCCGCCGCACAACATTCACCGGGTAACGCTGGATCACCGTGCCCTGACCGTCCTCGAGACGATCAATCAGTCGCGGCCGCATCAACAACCCGCCATTTGCAATCGCGGACATCGCCATGACCATTTGCAGCGGCGTGGCGCTGACCTCTTGCCCGATCGGCACGCGGGTGATCGACAGTCCGCTCCACTTGTTAGTTGGCCTGATCACTCCAGCCGCCTCCGCGGGGAGCGGCAAGCCGGTCCGCTCCCCGAAACCGAAACTGGTGACCGCGTCGTGCAGACGACTCGTCCCGAGCCTCACCGCCGCTTTCGCGGTCCCGATGTTCGAGGACTTGGCCACAACCTTCTCGTAGGGCAAGACCCCGTATGGATGGACGTCGTGCAGCCAAGCGCCGCCATGCCACCAACGCCCGCTCTCGCAATCAACCGTGTCGGTTAGTCTCAGCACGCCTTCGTCAAGGCACTTGGTGATCGTGACGACCTTGAATGTCGAGCCCGGCTCCGCGAGGTCGGACACGGCTCGATTGCGCCAGCACGCGGCGGCTGTGGCTGGCTGGTTCGGATCAAAAGTCGGCGCGCTGCAAAGCGCGAGGATGTCGCCCGTATCCGGCTTCACAACGACTGCGCACGCTCCCACTGGGGAGAATGTCTTCATGGCCTCGGCCAGCTCATCCTCGACAATGGCCTGAATTGCGGCATCGAGAGTGAGCACGACATCCAGTCCGTCCCGCGGTGTCACACCACCTCCAGCGCCGGTCCATCCGTGGAAACCAGCAAGCGACTTATCGCAGGTCAGCTCGATGCCCGTGACGCCGTGATTCTGGAAAACGTGCCCGTGATCGGTTTCCGTTTCCCCTGAGGCCACATACCCGATCACGTGCGCAGCCAACATCCTGCTCGGATACAACCTCTGGTAATCGTCGGTGCCGAAGATGGCGCGTTGGCGCAGGCCGTCGAGAGCGACTTTCTGGCTGGACCGAAGCCTACGCCCGCTGAATCCCGCATCGAGTCTGGCCATTGCTTGAGTGATCTGCTGCCACCGTTCCAAAGCGACCTTGCGTTTCAGGACCACATAGCTGTTGGTCGTCAACGTGTGGTCAGTCGCGTTTGTGCGCACGCGCGGCAACAACAGCGGCAGCACTTCTGACTCACGCATGTCCAACAGTGGCGCCACGGTTCTGGCCACAAGCACGTGCTGCGTGAAAATCAGCGACGGATTCGCGCAGACAGTTTTCGTGGGC
Organism: Verrucomicrobiia bacterium; assembly: GCA_034677645.1. Taxonomy (GTDB): domain Bacteria; phylum Verrucomicrobiota; class Verrucomicrobiia; order Limisphaerales; family J093; genus JAAYVR01. The sequence continues at coordinate 2,754 of JAXDCU010000317.1, read as the reverse complement.
ACGCTGACCGCCAATGCGGTGCCGCGGCAATCCAGAACCGAGCCACGCCGCGCCGGTCGCGCGGCGCCATCCGGCAAAGCCTCGGCCGCCCTGACTTGTTTGAGCGCGGGCGAATGAGCAAGCTGAATATGAGCGAGCCGAATGGCCAGGCCGACAAAGGCCGCCACAACCAGGCCCGACAGCACGAGCACCCGCCTGTATGGCACAACGCTAAGCATCAGCTACATTTAATACCGGCAACGCGTGCCGGCCGATTTCACACCCGAGCCCCTGTCTCACGCCTGTCTCAAGCCTATCTCGCGCTGGACTGACCGTCGAAGGGCCGGCCCGCCGCCAGATTCAAGACCGGCGATCCAGGGCGCCCGACGCGCGGTCTTGTATCGGGCAACAGCAAAACCTGCTCCGGCAAAGGCGCAATCAAACCGAGTTTCCACCGCTCATTCGCCGCGTGTATCGCCCTGGGTGACCGCAGTTCCTCGAGCAGCCTGTCAAGGTCCTGATTCTGCTTCTGAACCCAGTCGAGATGCGCCGCACGCTGCCGAAGCTGCCGGCTCAGTTCTTCATTTCGATTTCGGTGCCAGACATAACCCAGTCCCGACACGCACAGAAAGCCGCAGACTGCAATCGCCAGGCAAAACGGACCAAGCCGTGTTGTCCCAGACTGCGTCTTCCGATTCGCGCGCATGGAATCGATCATCCGCCGAGTTTCTCAAGCACCCTCAAGCTGGCGCTGCGCGCCCGCGGATTCGCCGCCGCTTCAGCCTCGGAAGGCCGCACGGCCTTGCGGGTCACCCAGCGGGCCTGTGCGGGCCGGGGCCGTCTTAGCTCAGGCACGTCCACCTCCCCGTCGAATTCGTATTCGCGGGCAAGCGCCCTGCCATACTGGCGCACGAACTTGTCTTCGCCCGAATGAAAGGCGATCACCGCCAGCCGGCCGCCGGGCCGCAGTACGTGCCATGCCGCGGCCAACCCTCGCCGCAGCGTTTCTTGTTCGTCATTCACAATCATCCGCAAAGCCTGAAAGACTCGCGTCGCGGGATGCGTTGAATGCCCGCGCCGCGGCGCCACGCGCTCGATCAATTCCGCCAACTGCAACGTCCGCGTGAGAGGCCTGAGCTGACGCTCCCGCGAAATGGCTCGCGCGATCCGTCTCGCGCGGGGCTCGCCGCCCAGTTCCAGGAACAGCTTCGCCAGTTCCTCGGTGTCGAGTTGATTGACCAACTGCTCCGCCGTGAGCGCCTGTGTGCGATCGAATCGCATGTCCAGCGGGCCGTCGCGCTGAAAACTGAAACCACGTTCTCCACATTCGATCTGATAACTGTTGACGCCGAGGTCAAGTAACACACCGTCCATGCTTCCTGGCGGCAACCAAGTCGCGAGATCGGCGTAACTGCCCACGCGGAACTCGACGCGACTGGCATACTCCGCCAGCCGTTGCGTGGCGACTCGCACGGCTTCGCTGTCACGATCACAGCCAAACAACCACGCGTCAGGCGCCCCCGCCGCAAGAATCGCCTCCGCATGACCGCCGCCCCCAAGGGTGCCGTCCGCGTAACGAGCACAAGCTCGCGGCTGGAGACCAACCACGACCTCCGCCACGAGCACCGGCTTGTGAAAGCACTCGGACACATGAACCATGAGTCATTGGGCTTGACCGCGCAGCGGGAACAACCGCCACATCCAGCCCCGGCGCCACCACTGCAATGATGCCGACTGACCACGGACAGTCGCGCATTTATCCGGGCGGACCTGTGGATCAAGCCGTTTTGAGGCAATCACTTCCAGATCGGCATCCGCCAGGTCGTTTCGCACCACTTTTACTCCCGCCAGGTAGAGTTCACATTGCACTGGCTGACCGCCGCCCCGCAACCGCGGGCGGCGGCTCCACAGGCTCTTCAACAGCGAATGACGCTCCCGAGCCGAGACCATCGGCGCGATACCTGCCCGCGGCTTGCCCCGCAAATCCGGACGCGTTTCCTCATCTGAGTTTTTCGGGGCAACGTCGAATGGTGTGGCATCCGTCTTCGGAGCGGCGTTGGCCTGGCCCAACAAAGGCAACTCGGTCTGCCTTGCGGCGGCGGATGAAGATGGTGTATCCTTCCTCGCAGTCGATGTTGCCGCGCACGTGGTGGGTTTGCTGGCGTATTCGCCGCCGAACATGGGGAGGAACCCAGGGTTCACTAGTTTGAATTCCCTGGGCCGGCGCGAGAAACCCGTCACGCTTTGGTTGGCGGCGAAGAGTTGGTATGGCTTTGTCATGGCTAGATCAGACCGAGGGCTTCCTGTTTTCGGGAAGCGTCCTGCGCCTCGATCGCTTTGTAGTTCTCCGGACTCCAAACCTGGAACCGGTCCAGCATCCCAATCAAAACAGCCTCCCGTTTGATGCCCGCTTCCTCCGCGAACCTTTGCGGCAAGCAGATTCTTCCGACGTTGTCGAGCGCCGCCACATCCGAATCGCGCGTGAGCGAACGGCGGAGCGTTTCGGCGCGCGGGTCGGCAAACGGAAGTGCGTTGACGCGTTGTTCGAGCGCTTCGAATGCGGATGGGGGCAGCACGAGCAGGCAGGGCGTCTGTTGCGCAGCTGGATGCCAGAGGATAAGAACGAACTCAAAATCAGTCTGGTCGGTGGGCGGACGCCATTTGGCAGGGATTTGGAGACGCCGTTTTTCGTCGACCGAGTGATGGTAGACGGCGAGGTACTTCGTTCTCAGCGATTTGCCTATTGCGACCATGACAAGAGGCGAGCCAAGGGCG
>JAXDCU010000316.1:0-3049 GCA_034677645.1 Verrucomicrobiia bacterium | reverse complement strand
GCAGTGACATCCCCCGCGATTTGCGTGCCTGGTTGGACCGGGCGCGGGAGATGTTGAGCGACCGTTTTGTGACGGTGGAGGACTACAACCAGGGCACGGTACCGGGCGGTTCGGGGCTTCCGGGGGGGAATGGCGGCGACGGCGGGGGGGGCGGCGGAGGCGGGGATCTCCCTTGCGGCAACATCCAGTATCCGCCCGCGCCGACCGGGCTGACCGTCAACGCCGCGCCGAGCGGCTTTATGCTGTCCTGGGACATGGCGCGCTATTGTGGCCATGCCTGGACCGAGGTCTTCGGCCTCCCCAGCGACGACGTGGGCGCGGCGGTGGAGTTACCGCCCCTGGGCACCAGCCAGGGCAACACCTTCAGCTACATCATTGGCGAATCGGACGCCTACTGGTGCTTTTGGCTCCGGCACGTCAACCTCAACGGCGAGGTCGGGCCGATCAATCAGACCGGAGGGACCTGCGCCAAGACCGCCCTGAACCCGGAATATGTCCTGGACCTGCTGACCGGACAGATCACCGAGGGCCAACTGTACGCGGACCTGGGCAGCCGCATTGACCTGATCGACGGCGCTGTAGACCTGCCAAACTCGGTCAATGCTAGGCTGGCAAGTCAATATGGCGAGCTGGTGCAGGCGATCTCCGAGATCACCGTTGGCTCGGGTGGTTTCGACGCGTATCTTATTTACTGGTTCGACAGTACAGCGGAGGGTTGGACCAGCCACAATAACGCAACGGTTGGCGTGGCCGGCGGTACTCTGGTAGTCACCGCTACGGGGGCTAATCCGGCAGCTAAGTCGCCAGCGATCAGTCCGGCGATCTCTGGGGCGGCTTACCACGTGGCGCGGGCGCTGGTTAAGCGCACAGCCGGCTCCGGTTGGTCAGGAATGTTGACCTACGCCACGCAGTCTGGCGGACCTTACAATGTGTCCGTGGCGGAACCGGCGGGCGTAGACGCGGGGTTTGTAGAAGTTGAGTGGGACCTGTCGTCTGAACCTGACTGGTGCGGCTGCAACATCACGCAGCTTTTCTTGCAGCTTGGCGCAGGTAGCGGTGACAACTTCGCCGTAGACTGGTTAGGTGTTGGGCGCAACGGGCCTGGGGCGTCATGGCAGGAAGTCAACGTCGTGCGGGCGTTGTCGGACAACAAGACGCGGGTGTTTTATCAGGACGCCGCGCCAACTTCGACAAGCGACTATGCGCTAAAAGTTAACGACTTGTGGTTCGACACCGATGACGGCAACCGGCCGCGCCGCTGGAACGGCAGCCAGTGGCTTGACAGCACAGACGACCGTTTGGCGGATTCTTGGGCGGAAATCTACGACATTCAGACCGCGAACGCTTCGCCCTCTGGCGCGGCGGCGCAGCGCATCAACGGTATTTCCTCGACGGCCAGCAATGCCTTGAGTACGGCGCAGAACAAGGCGTCTATCTCCGATGTCAATACGACCTTTGCTGGCAGCTACGGCTCCCTGGCGCAACGCTTGGCGGGGACCGAGACGACCCTGAGCCGCAAGTCCTTCGTCTTCGTTCAAACCACTAATCCGCAAACCAATAGTCCGCCGCCCGCGTTGCATTACGGCGATCTGTGGTATGACACTTCCGTGGCTGGCGCTACGGTACTCAAGACTTGGTCGGAGGCCAACAACAACTGGCAGGTACAGCGCAGCGAGGCCAAAACCTACTACCAGAACGACGCGCCCACGCAAAACCTTCAGGTTGGCGACCTGTGGATTGACACCAACGACGAGAACAAGCCGTATCGCTACGCGGGGCCAACCGCGAACCCCACTTGGGTGAGCATCCGCGACGGCTATATAGAATCCAAAACGCTTGCGGTTGCCAACGAGATCAGGACGACACAAATTGGTTACTGTGAGATCGCCGGAAAGCCCAGCGACTACACGGACAAGGCGACGTGCGAAGCGGCGAACGGCACCTGGCACATCGGCTTACCGTTGGCGACCACCGTTAAGCAGGTGGCGGTGACGCTGGCTGCTGGGGGAAACCTACTGTCTGACACCCAGTTCAGAGCCGTGCTGAACTCGGATGGTACCTTCTACACAAATGGCCCTTGGACATATGACGAGTCGCTGAGTGGGTTTGCGTGTAGCTACGCCCCAGCAGGCGAAGCCCTGGTGTCTTCCGCGGGCGAGCGCACGCTCAAGCTGTCCTACGTCGGGGTGTTGGGCGCGGGCGATCTCTTCGCGCAATTGAGACACGAGCCGGCTCCCGTGGTAGCGGGCAAACGCTACCAGTTTTCTGTTTACGCCCTGACACGTTTGTGTAGCGCAATAGTCTACATCGCGTGGCTCGATGACGCGGGGTTAATAACTTACTCTCGTACCAACGCACTCACTGGTGTCAACGCGACGGGCACAAAGCTGGCGGACTACACGCGCATCTATGCGTTTGCCGAAGCACCCGCTTCACCGCGTGCGGCGCTGCGCGCCGCGTTCATAGTTCGGTTACAAAACACAGGCACCAGTAGCAGTAATCCCTACGCTCGGTTCGTGCGTCCGATGTTTGGGCCGGCTGACGCGGAACAGACCGAACCCAGCGCCTGGGTGCCCGGCATGGAGTCAGACGTAACGGCGGCGTTGCAGGAGGAGTACGCCGCGCGGGTCAACGCGGACGGACAACTGGAGGCGCAGTACACCGTCAAGATCGACAACGCCGGACACGTCAGCGGCTTTGGTCTGGCGTCAACGCCGGTCAACGGGACGCCCTATTCCGAGTTTGGTGTGCGGGCGGACGCGTTTTATATCGCTGCCCCTGTGTCGTACACCGGGCCTACCGCGCCGACGAGCGGGCTGTTCAAGGGCTACGTTTGGGTGGACACCAGCACAGACCCTGACACAACCCGTTATTGGAACGGAACTGCCTGGACTACGGAGTCGCCCAACCTACCGTTTGTGGTGAGGACCGCGCCTTGGACTGCTAAGGATGGCAGCACGTATCCGGCTGGTGTCTATATGGATGCCGCGTATGTCGTTGACCTTGATGCTAATCGCATCACCGCCGGAACGATCAACGCGGATCGGAT
>JAXDCU010000315.1:0-13247 GCA_034677645.1 Verrucomicrobiia bacterium | reverse complement strand
GCCAGCTTGCGGTAGTCGAGAATGCCGATCTTGACCAAAGCAAGCAGGACGACCGGCATTTCGAAGCCGAGACCCATGCCGAGCATGAACTTCGTCACGAAGCTGAAATACGTCTCGGCCCGCCATTCCGGCATGGCAACTCCCATCCAGTTCGAGTACGCCTCCGCCGCTCGGAGCGCGAAAGGCATGATGCCGAAGTAGCAAAAACAGACGCCCACCGTGAACAATCCCACACCCACGCCGAGGGCGCGCATCGAGTACTTCTTCTCCTTTCTCTTGAGGGCCGGCACCACGAACTGGCCCACGTAGTAGAACACGAAAGGCGCCGCCAGAAGAATCCCGCCAAAAAAAGCCAAGTGCAGCGACGATATGAACGGCGCCGCGGGATCAAGGAAGATCAGTTCCGGTCCCTTTCCCGAGGTTTCGCCAAGCGGCGTGTTCGTGGACGTCTGGATGGTGAGGAATTGGCGATTGCCGACGACCACTGGTTCGACATTGAGCGTGACGACGGATCGATTGCCGAGGTCGAGCGAACCGATGCGGTTTGTCTTGGTATGGAATGCCGCGAGTCGGTTCGTGCCGAAGTAGACCAGCACCTTGCGGCTTGAGCCGCTCTGGAGCGCGCGCGCGCGCGCCAGGGGCCATTTCAGGATGGACACCAACTGGTTCACTCCCAGAAGGCAGACAACCATCCCTATCAGGATTGCTGAGCCCGACTTGATGAGCACCCAGCGCAAGTCCTCAAGGTGCTCGAGAAACGTCTTCACTGGACCACCGCCGTCTTCTTCCTCTTCGTGACGGGGCGCTTCGGACGAGTCGGCCATGGGCAGCTCTGTGAGCAGTACCCCCCTCAGGCAGCGGGAGGCGCGGCCGGAGGTGGTTCACCCTCGGTCGGCGCGGCGTTGCTGGGCGGAGTCTTCACTTCGGCGGCGGGGTATTGAACAGGAGGAGGCGGTGCGGGCGGAGGCGAATGAATCTCCTCGCCGGCTCGCTCGATCTCGTCCTGCACTTCGCGTGAGGCTTTTCTGAACTCGCGGATTCCTTGTCCAAGCCCCTTTGCGAAGTCGGGGATTTTCCTCGCTCCGAACCGAATGAGGATTGCGGCCACGACGAGGATTACCTCGCCACCGCTGAGGCCGAAGGCTGCCAGGCAGTTCGTCATAAGTGTCAGGCTTTGCCGTCTGTAGTGTCGCGGGAGGCTTTCTTGAACTCGCGGATTCCCTGGCCCAAACCTCTGGCGAAATCAGGAATCTTCCTTGCGCCAAACAGGATCACGAGGGCCACGGCGATCAGCACTATCTCGCCACCGCTCAGACCCCACATTGCAAACAAGCATTTCATATAATCAACCGCGTCAATGAAAGTAAGCCACGACTCGCCAACTGTAAAGCTTCAAGAAGCGGGCTATGGGAAAACCTAACACCTTAACCCTGGCAACGCGCCAAGCCCCGCGCTCAAGGAAATCCAAAGCCAGGTCGCCCGAGCCTGCTACTGCTTAGGCGATAAGAGGATGAACTCGCCGCGTCGATTCTGTGTCCATGATTGCTCGTCATGGCCCAGGGCGGCTGGCACGTCTTCTCCCCAACTCCGCGTCGACATGCGATCCGGAGCAATCCCGTACTTGATAAGAGCCTCGCGAGCCGCCAGCGCGCGCCGCTCCCCTAGCGCCCGATTGTATTCCTCAGTGCCGCGCTCGTCGCAATGCCCATCAATCATGAGTCGCGTCGTGGGTTTTGCCTTAAGCTCGTCACCCACAGCATGAATACGGCCATACTGGGACGTGCGGATGAGCGAACTGTCGAACTCGAAGTAGACTGTCTGTGCTTTGAAATAATTCGTGTCCGGGACCATGCCTTCGATCAGATCGTCGATTGACGGTTGCGAGTAACCGCTTGTGCTGTCGGGGGCCGGAAGCTTGGTCGTAGTGATGCCTTCATCGGGTTTGGTGGCGGTACCCGCGCCGACACCACCCGGACCGGTGGTAGACGGCGGCGCGGTTGTGATCGGCCCCTGCCTTTCAACCGTTCCGGGCACCGGCCGCGACTTCGCGGTTGGGAGTGGAGTCGTCCCTTTAGGGGTGTGTTTGCAGCCTGTGGCTCCCACAGCGAGCGCAAGGCCGATGACTAGGACAGGCAAGAAGACCGCGCGTTTCATGTTTAAAGCCCAAACAAGCGGTAGCGGTGCACTTACCGAGACCAACTCGGCTGAGTGCACACACCCAAGCTCTGGGCGATATCCTTGGACTGTTTGGTCGGCACGTCAAGCAAAGAGAGAAACCGTTTTCCTCCGCTTCCGCGCCGTGTAAAAACGAGCGTCCGCGAGTTTGGTGCCCAGCTCGGGTCCTCTCCAAGCACAAGAATGCGCGCCTCGCCTCCCGATGCGGGCACGACGCAAATGTTGAAATCCCTCATCTGCGACGTAAACGCGATCCATTTGCCATCGGGCGACCAGTCCGGCTCGCTCGGATTCACGACCTGGGAAATCGACAATCGCTGCATCGGCCCCCCGCTCGCCGGCGCCTTCGCCAGAAAACGGCGGCCTTCGGATGTCTTGCCCGCGAAACAGACCCATGCTCCATCCGGCGACCAGCACGGCGACGATTCGTCTTCGCGGGTCCGTGTCAGTTGCCGCAATCCGCTCCCATCCGAGTTCGCCACGTACAAGTCGGGGCTCCCGCTCTTGCTCAGTATCATGGCCACGTGGCGCCCGTCCGGCGAGGCGGCCGGGCTGATGTTCGATCCGCCGTACCGCGCGATGATTTTCCGCTCCGTTGAATCGATATCGTGAGAGACGATATCCGCGTTGTTGGACTTATAGGTCGTGTAGTAGAGCGTGCGCCGCCCAGGGGCCCAGCACGGCGCGGCCACTATCGAACCGTCAGCGGTCACGCCGCTCGCGTTGTGCCCATCGTAATCGGCAATATACACTTCGCTCTTGCCTGATCGTGCGACCTTGAAAGCGATCTTGGTGCGCGCAATGCCGCGGCGTCCCGTGATAGCCTGCACAACCTCATCGGCAAGCGCGTGAGCCTGCGATCGTGCGCTGCCACCGCTGAATGCCTTGGCGAACTTGACCGACTTGCTTACGCTATCGAACAGCCTGCCCTCCACCTGGCCGTTGTTCGTCCCTTTAAGCACGAACTGCGAATCGGTTTCAGATACGAACTTGAATCCGGATATCTCGAGGTCGAACTTCAGCACCTGTGACACTTCGCCCGAGTAGCCTTCGACAGCGATGGGGATCGGCTTGGCCAGTCCTCGCGCGAACACGTCTATGTCATATTCCGCCTGGGCCATCGCAACTGGCGAGGCCACGAGGCACGCCAACAACGCCATCACAAAAAGGGAAGACATGAACCTGAATTTCATCCTAAAAGCCGTTTAGCTTTGAGATTAAACCGGATGATCAGCGAGTGGCGGTCGCCTTTTATCTCGGTGGGCAATGGCTCGCCAATCGTCTTGACGCGGTCCAGCACCGCTTGAACCGCTCTGTCCAGCGCCGCAACCCCCGACGGCGAGACAATTCGCGACTCGATTACGCTTCCGTCGCGGGCGATGACGATTCTCACCCTGGTTGTGACTGCCTCTTCAGCGGCCTCGTATGGCTGGCGGAATGCACGCTGGTACATGCTGACCACGTACAAATCGTATCCCGCGTATGTTGGACCACCCCCCCCCGGCCCGAACGATTCGCCCACGACCGCCGGTTCCGATAGACTGCTCTGAAGCCTCCGCGCCGAGTCACCGAACTGATTGCGGCGGTTCTCCGCCTGGAGCCTTGCATCCGCTCGAGCCCGCTCCTCGGCGGCAGCCTCCGCTGCCCGTCGTCTGGCGGCGGCGTTGCTTTTCTCGGACGCGTCGGTCTTCCTGACAACCGGGACTTTATTGACCTCGATTTTGCGGGCGGTCGGTTTACGAGTGCCAGTTTCGCTCACCGAATCTTCCGAATCTGGTTTGCTGACGGGCTCTGGTGCGGTGGGCTCCGTTCGCGTGCGCTTAACCGGTTCCGCGGCAGGCGGCGGGGCAACTGGCGTCTGGCGACTTTCAGCGGGGCGCGCGACCGGAGTGGGGCGGACTGGGTTTTGAGGCGGTGCATTTGGGTTTCCGCCACCGACGACCGGCGCGGCCACGAGTATATCTGGCGTGAAATTCAGAATAGCCATTGGGACCATGTCCGGACTGTGCGCTACGAACCCAGAGCCCGCCACAAGAAGCAATACCAGCAGCGAATGCATACCGGCTGAGGCGGCCAAGCATCGGTTATGAAGCGAGTTCATCAGCGGCTGGGAGGTTGCGTGCGGAGCGAGAAGTTGCGTATGCCGTTTTGGGTGCAGCGGTCTATCACCGGGTAAAGGTGCTTCGCCATGGTCTCCTGGTCGGCGCGGATGCTGACGACGATGTCACGGTTGCTTTGGAAATCACGGATGAGCGTCTGTTCCAACTGATCGATGGTCACCAGTCGTCTGTCCAGCACGTACCGCCCAGCGCGATCGATCTCGACGGTCCGGATGTTCTCGCGCTGGACGCGCGTGGCGGCGCGACCGCCTTCAGGCAGGCGCAAATCCAAGCCCTGTTCGAGCAGTGGAGTAGTGATGACGAAAATGATCAGCAGGACGAACGCCAGATCAAGCAGCGGCGTGATATTGATGTCGCTGAGAGTGACAAGCGAATGGCGTTGCGAGAATCTGCGCATGAACTGAAAGCCCGTCAGTCTAGAGCCTGTAAATCAGGTAAATGATAGCCAACACCGCCGCGATGCCAAGAAGCACCAAGAAAATCTGGAAAAACAGCCAGCCAGTGCGGTGCAGGAACGACCGCCTGTGGTGCCTCCGGAAGTTGAACAGACGCCCGCCCTTGAGACGTTTGCGACACTTCTGACACCGCATATAGACGCGCATGTTGCGGTGCTTGCAGCGCGGGCACACAACGTAAAGGGCGGTGCCACATCGGGCGCACTCCTCACGGTCGAGGTAGTTGAGATGATTACAGCGAGGACAAAGCACCCCAGGCTGATTTTTCGTCCTGTCAATCACTGTTTGAGCCTGGCTCTCAAGCTCGTGTTGGTCACTGGTCATTTTCGCTCAGATACTGCGTTTCCATCTTTGACACGAATTCGTGCGCAAAGTTGTCCAGCTCAACCGTCAGCACACGCAGGGTGTGAACAAGCCAATTGTAACCGAACATGGACGGGATGGCAACCAATAGGCCCGCAACGGTAGTGATCAGCGCTCCTGAAACGCCCGGCGCCATGGCCGCAAGGTCGCCTCGCCCCCCCGCGGCGGCCGCCTGCGCAATTCCGCTGAACGCACTCATCACTCCCCATACAGTCCCCAGCAAACCCAGAAAAGGAGCGCCGCTGACAGCGATGGCGAGCATGATCAGACCGGACTCGAGCCGCAGAGCTTCCCGAGCGACCGTGCTTTCGAGCGCGCGCTTCACATGCTCAATGCCTATTAACGAAACGCGGCCCCGGCCTGACTGTTCACCGGCTGGACGAAGGCGCGCCTCGAGTTCCAAACACCCGGCTTGGTAAACGGCGAAAAGGGGACAGCCTTCCACCTTGAGTTTGCGATGGTGTATTCCGATCACATCGTGCTGAGCGCGGAACTCCTCCTCAAAATACTGATTAAGCCTGCGGGCACGCCGCATCTCGATCGCTTTGGTTGCCATGATCGACCAGGCGAAGATCGAGAAAACCACCAGAACGCCTATGATGATCTTGCCCTCGAACGTGGCCTTGTCGAGGACGTAAAGCACATCGAGTTGCGTTTTCGGATTGAGCGCTGCCGCAAATATCATGTCTTGCCGCCGTTTCCAGGACGCCGGTTTCGACACATGGTTATCTACTCATGGCCGGTCGGTCAAAAGCTTTCGACAAATTCTGGTTGGCCGCCAAACGCGCGCATCACCGCCAATCATGTCAGCCGCCAGGCACTAGACGAATGCGGTCAACCTGTACCCGCTGGATCGGGCGACTTACCTCACCGCCCGGACTGGATGTGACCGCCACCGCGCCGATCTCCAGCAGAACACCGTGCCCTTCCATCAGTTCCCCAAATGCCGTGTACTTGCGGTCGAGAAACGGCGCGTTCGCCAGGCATATGAAGAACTGGCTGCCGGCCGAGTCGGGCTCCACCGATCGCGCCATCGAGATAACCCCGAGCCGGTGCGGGCGGTTGTTGAACTCGGCGCCGATCGTGTAGCCTGGCCCGCCCGTGCCCCACCGGTCCGCCGCGCTCTCGTCCCGCGTCAATGGGTCGCCGCCCTGAATCATGAAACCCTTCACCACGCGGTGAAAGCAAGTGCCGTCGTAGAACCCCGCCCTCACCAGGCGCTTGAAATTCTCAACGGTGCGAGGAGCCACATCCGTCCATAACTTTAGAGTCAGATTCCCCAAAGGCGTTTCTATCGCCACGCACTCATCGCCGGCCTGGCCATCCTGTCCGTTGCCAGTGGTTGAGGCGCCGTCTTGTGTCTGCGTTCGCTTTCCCAAAATCGGTAGCCAAGGGAATATCGCGCGCATAGGGTTAACCTTGTTGAACTGAACCGGCGTTGTCACTCCCGGAATCGGCGCCGAAGCATCGCTCGACAAACGCCCTTATCACCGCCAGTTCGGCTTCGCCTTCGATCGTGTGGATTTTGGCGAACTCGTGCCATTCGATTCTCAAACCCGCGGCCTGCAGCCATCGCACTTGCTGCCGAGCCTGTGCGATGGGGATCAACGGATCATATGTGCCGTGGGTAAGGAGGTAGCGCTGTTCGAACGCAACCCGCGAAAGCTTGCTGAGAAGTTCGTCGGGTTGGTGAACATACCCGCTTATGCCAACCACACCGGCCAATCGCCGCTCGTAACGCGCGCCCGCCTCAATGGCCATCAAGCATCCCTGCGAGAATCCGAACAGGACGGTTCGCCCCACGTCGAAGCCGCGCGCGGGCAAGTCGTCAAGGAGTTCGAACAGCAGCTTGCGACTCCGTCGCACGCCAGGGTCCGAATTGCCGTAGATATCGTACCAGGAGAAACCATCCATGTATTCATCCGGCGCGTTTACGAGAAGATAGTTCAGCCAAGGCAGCGCAAGAGCTGAAGGCAGCCAACGATATCCTTCCATGCTATCGCCCAGTCCGTGCAATACGACCATCACCCGCGACGACTTCGTCCGCCCAATGACAAGGTCCGTGTGCAACATTGGCGGTAGTGATAGCCGGCTTCAAGAACGCGAGCGAGGCAAAAAGCAACGGGCGCCCAACGCGCCCTAATTGTCGAATGTCGATTCCGCTGAAAGACCGCTGTCTTTTGGCGCGGCGCGAGCGCTGCGCGCACGTCAAAGGGTCTTGTCACGATGGCTGGGGCTTCCGTAGATTGGCGCAACGACGATGTCCACGGTTCGGCTCAGCGCGCTCGATGTTGCCCTAGTAGTGGGCTACCTGGTAGGGATCACCGCGTTTGGCGTGTGGTTGGGCAGGGGTATTCGGGGCGGACGGGATTTCTTCCTGGCGGGCAAATCGTTGCCATGGTGGGCGGCGGGAATGTCGCTGGTCGTTTCAGACATTGGGGCGAAGGACATGATCGGCTTGGCCGGAGACGGGTACCGGTATGGGATTGTGATGATGAACTTCGATTTCATCGGCTGTATCTTCCCGGTGTTGATTGCCGCCTTTCTGTTCATGCCCTATTTTTGGCTGGCGGGGGTGTACACTGTGCCCGAGTACCTGGGGCGGCGCTATAACCTGGGCGTGCGGACCTTCTTTGCCGTTATCTGGGTGCTCTTCATGATGGGCACACTCGGCACCATTTTCGTAAGTGCCGCCGCGATGTTCGAGGGGTTGCTGGGCTGGAGTTTCTGGTTTTCAGTCATGCTCACGGCGGTTGTGGTCGGGCTGTGCACGGCGCTGGGCGGTCTGCGGGCGGTCGTCTTCACGGAATCGTTGTCGTGCATCGTTCTTACCGCGGGCGCGGCGTTGATTTGCGGTTTGGGCTTGGCCAAAGCGGGCGGTTGGGCTCACCTCCGGGAGACCATAGGGCAGATGAGCTGGACGCAACATCACTTGAGCCTGTTGCCGCCGGCGGACCACCCCGTCTATCCATGGCCGGCTGTGTTGCTAGGCCTGGGGTTCGTGTTGGGCCCGGCCTACTGGATCGGCAACCAGGCCATAGTGCAACGCACGCTCGGCACGCGCACCCAGAACGAGGCGCGCGCGGCCTATGTGTTCTGCGCGGCTATCAAGCTCGTGTTTCCGATTCTGCTGGTGGTGCCTGGGTTGGTCGGGCTGGCGCTGCTGGGGACGGAGCTGGGCCAGCCAGGCGAGGATTGGGACGGCAACCGTGTCTTGCCGATGTTAGTGGTGCGTCTGCTGCCGCCTGGCGTGCTGGGCGTGGTGATGGGCGCGTTCTTCGCCGGAGTAATCTCCAACCTCGATTCCTACGTCAGTTCGGCGAGCACCATGGTGGTGACGGACTTGTATCGGACGTTTATCCATCGACGAGCGACGGATCGCGAATGCCTGCAGGTGGGCCGGTGGATGGTCGTGGCCTTCCTGATCGGAGGCGTGGCAATTAGCTATCCGATCAAGAGAGGCTTTGGATCAGTGTTTGAAGCGTTCCAGACATTTCTGTCGTTCTTCCAGGGGCCGCTGCTGGCTCTGTTGTTGTTGGGCATGCTGACAAAGAGAGCCACGCCCTGGGGCGGTGTGGCCGGCATGATCATCGGCGTGTCCACGTCGGCCGTGTTGAACTCGGCGGAGTGGCTGCTGGGTGTCCCAGGCGGGGTCCCGTTTCTGTGGACGGCGTGGTGGTCGTTTGTGGCGGCGCTGGCAGGGGTGGCCGTCGTGAGCACATTCACTTCAGGCCACGACGAGGATCGACTGCGTGGCTTGGTGTGCTGGCTCCCCTCCGAGCAAAGGAACAAACCATGACTTTCATGACGGGGTTTGTCGGCGCCCACTCGTTGCTCGCGGTCGCGAGTGGCGCCGATTGGATCGGAAAAGCGGCGTTCATTGGGGTGTTTGTCGCGTTGATCGTCCTCCTCGCCAGCCTGCCGGCGAAGATGCTCGGCGAAACCGAACGCCGACCGCCGCTCTGGCGGAACGTCCGCGCCTGGGCGATCCTCGTCGCCGTCGCGCAGATTCTCATCTACTCTTTCTGGGGATAGGGCCGGTCCTCACCGGGGCATTTCTAGATGAATGGGATCGGTTTCTCGGCAAACAGCAGCATGTTCTTGGGCGACCAAGGGCGCGCTGGCTTTCATGAGAACCGGAATGAAAGTCACGTTAACCGGTCTCGATCAACTCCAGTCCGATTTCAATTGGCTTGGGAAGAGGGCGACCGAGACCGATCGCGGTCTTGGCATCTGACAACCGTTCCAATAACCTGTCGTAGTTGGCAAGGGCGTCGTCGTATCGTCTGACGGTCCAGTCGCGGGCGTAGGGTTTGTTCTCGCGGTCCCAGAGCTCGACGAACCTGGTTCGGATGCCGAGATGGGTCCGACGCGCCCTGCGGAGGGCTCCCTCGGCGCGCTCGATCAGCCTGGTTTGTTCGACGGCCGGCGCGCCATCCGCGCTTCGATAGGCAATTGCGGCCTCGAGATGATCTAGCTGGCTCTCGGCGTGTGCTTCAATTCGCCGCGCGCCAAAGATGAAATAGTCGAGCAGAGCTCCGTTGGCGCTCGCCTCGCGTTGGCAAACTCCAAGCTCCTCAATGGCCAGCCGCACCGTGTGCAGCACTCGCCTACAGTGCTCAATTGTCCTGTCAGCCCGCTCCAACTTGATTGGGTCAAGGGCGGGTTTCCAGAACTCGCGGTTCGGCATGCCGCGAATCCCAGGCGTTGAGAGCAAGTCAATCGCGCGGCCGAAATGATCGGTGCGCTCGCCAAACAACACCGCGCCAAGGCGGCGGTTGAATGCGGTGTAGGGTGTGTTTGCGGCGTTCCACGCGCACTCAGCTCCCCAGGCAAAGCCGTGCCAGTTCGGCGCGTTAAAACTCTCGCCATCGTCGTCCCAGGCGGTGTTGAGCATCCCGACCGCGCCCAGCCGAGCGCCGTCGCGGACGAAATTCTGTATGTTGGTGACTGCTGCCGGGAAGTCAGGGAGCACGCGGCTCCAGCAACTGACCCCAGGACAAACCCAGAACTCGTGGCCAGAACGCGCGAACGGAATGATTTGATCCTCGAAACTCTGTCGCGGCTCGTATCCCCAGGTGAGCATTATCACATTCTTGGGGGCCTTCCCGATCTGGTCGGGGTGACGAAGGATGATATCGCCCCACATCATCATGCGTTTGCCGTGCTTGTCTGTAACCAGCGAGTGAAGCCGCTGGATGTGTCGCACATACAGCGATCCGAGACCAATCTGGTCGGCAACCGGTTTTGACGGGCCTTGGCCCAGGCCATCGGTCTCATCGCAGCAGACGTTGAAATACGGGAATTCGAGGGCCGGCATGACTTCCGAGTAAAGGTCGTCAAGAAGAGCATAGGTGTCCTCGTTTGTTGGGCAGAGCAGATAAGGCGTCTCGCGAAGCGGGGCGTACTCTTGGTGCGCGAGAATCGCGGTGAAATGGCCGAACGATTGCTGGTTTCCGAGAACATTGACGCCAATGGGCCGAGCGAAGCCGACTAACTCCTTGAGCTCCGGCGCCGTGAAAGAGCCGTCGGGAGGGCCAATGATCGGGTGCTTGGCAAAAGTAAACTGGTACTCCATGTAGTAAGTGAACACATTCAACTTCAGCAATGCGCCCAGTTCGACTTCGAGCTTCAGATTCTCGAGTGTTGTGCTCGGCCCGCGCGTGAGATCGTCCTGGAATGCACGCCATCGCAATGAGGGCCAGTCGCGAATTGCCAGGCAAGGAAGCGTGTCATCGACGCGGTTGGCGCGTATCAATTGCCGCAGAGTCTGGACACCGTGCGCGAGCCCAGCGGCGCCACATGCCCTGACCGTCACGCTGTCAGACGCAACCTCGAGCGTGTAATCCTCAGCAGTCGCCTCAGGTCTGAACTCGAGCGCCGATGCTCCGGGCGCCTTGCGCGAAAGCAGGCGGACGGTGTTTGACATTGCCCCATCCGCCAGAGCTGGCGAAAGGTCCAGTCCAGCCAGCCGCAGCTCGTCTCGCAAATGGGCTGTCATTACAGCAGGACACGAAGCGTGAGCCTCGATTGCGCGTATCGAACGCAATGGGAACCGACCGCTCCTGACGATTACCTCTTTTGGGAAAGGCACCAGACGCAGCTCGTCGATCGCGCCGGCCTGGGACGCGCGCCACGGACCATTCGCCATCCCAAACCAGAAAAGGATGGCCGGCAAAAGGCCTCGCGAGGCCGGGTAACGTTGGCGGAGTCGGTTGCGGCCCAGGGTGTTGTTTCTCATGTGACTGAGCTTGGTCGTCACTCCAAATGAAAACAAGAATTCAAAAAAAAAGCTTGCAGCACTGTTCCATAATAGTTTAAATGCGCTGGAATTAAGTGATTTGGGCGGTGACGTATAAAGAAATCACGAGGGACATAATATCATGAACCAACACCTTCCGTCTCAGCGGGTCCGGCCGTGGCTATCAGCATTGGTGGCAGTAGCGATTTGCGCGGTGTCCGCCGCGGCCGCCACTGTGTACACCTCGCAGTCGAGCTTCTTGAACGAAGTCCAACCCGGCTACTATTACGAGGATTTTAGCAGATACACGGTATCATACCAATCGCTGCCGAACCCTCAGATGTTCTCGGGTGGCTCGCTCCCGTTCGAGTATAGCATTTCCAGCATCACGAATACTCCAACAGGCACCTTGCCGGGCGACCTCCTGTACGTGGTCGAACCGCCCACCCTGGGCAAGTCGGTGTCTTTGTTGCAGTCTTCGGAGGATTTACTAATAGACTTTACCGAAGATGTAACCGCATTTGGCGGGCGGTTCTTCATGACGGATTTCGACGGCAAGCTGACTGCCGGTGACGTCACCGTTAGGCTTAGCGACGGCACGGTTGTCACCGTCACGGGCTCTACAGGCTCCACTCCCGACGACCTCTTCCGAGGATTCACCAGCACGGTCCCGATCGACTCGGTTGTGGTGGAAGGGACAAGGGACCCTGATGCTATGCAATGGGTGACTGTGAACAGTCTCTACGCCGGCAAAGTCGTTCCCGAACCCGGCACGTTGGCCCTGGGCGCTCTTGGCTTGGCGGCGGTTCTGGCTTGGCGCCGACTTGGACGTCGTTGATCGATTCTTTGACTGGTTAGTGGTTCGCAACTGGTAACTGGTAGGAACTTCATCTCCGCCGGGCGCAGCCTGTAGGGCGCGCGGGCGGAGATGCTCGTTTTACGGGGAGGGTACGTTCCGACTAAAGCAGCCGGATGCTGTGTTCTCGGCACGCTAGAAGCATCGCGTCGGGCCAAAGGCTCGCCTGAATCTCCCCAATGTGCGCCTTTCGAAAGAAATACATGCAAAGCCGCGACTGACCGATTCCGCCGCCGATCGACAACGGCATTTCGCCATTGAGAAGTTTTTGGTGCCAGAGCAAGCGGCGCCGTTGTTCACACCCGCATTCCCTCAGTTGCCGCAACATGGCTTTCTCGTCCACGCGAATGCCCATCGACGAGAGCTCGAATGCCATCCTCAAGACCGGGTTCCAAACAAGGATGTCTCCGTTGAGACCCGCGCGTCCTCCAGGCGTGGGAGTGGACCAGTCGTCGTAGTCCGGCGCCCTCCCGTCATGGATGGTGCCGTCGCCCAAATCTCCGCCTATGCCGATAATAAAAGCCGCTCCGCACTCCCGAAGCAGCCTATGCTCGCGTTGTCTTGGCGTGAGCTTTGGATACATCTCACGAAGCTCCTGAGAATGGACAAATGTGATCTCCTCCGGCAGTTCCGGGCGGATGTCCGGATACCGTTCACAGACAAAATGCTCCGTGCGTGTGAGGATCGAATAAATCTTGCGCACGATCTTCTTGAGAAACTCGACGTTGCGTTCGGCACGGGTGATCACGCGTTCCCAGTCCCATTGATCGACATAGAGCGAATGGGTGCTGTCCAGAACCTCGTCGGGCCGGATCGCGTTCATGTCCGTGTAAATCCCATAGCCGGGCGCGAAGCCAAGTTCGCCAAGCATCATGCGCTTCCACTTGGCCAGTGACTGGACAATCTCGGCGCGGACTCCTGGCGCGCTCTTGATATCGAATGCCAAGGGGCGTTCGACGCCGTTGAGGTCGTCATTGATGCCGGTGCCGCTTCGCACGTAGAGCGGGGCGGTGACGCGGCTGAGGTTTAGTTCCGTG
>JAXDCU010000314.1:0-7619 GCA_034677645.1 Verrucomicrobiia bacterium | reverse complement strand
AACGGAATTGGCGTGTCACGGGAACACATGAGCAAGTTGTTCGAGCCGTTTTTTACCACGAAGGATGTCGGTGAAGGGATGGGCCTGGGCCTGAGCATCTGCTACCGAATCCTCGAAGAACATGGGGGCCGGATCGCGGTACAAAGCGAGCCGGGGCAGTACGCTGAGTTCACCCTCGAGCTGCCTCGAAAACCAGTGTAGACCAAACGCAGCGCGCAAGCACAAGGATAAGGATCAATCATGGAAATGCACTACGACTACAAGCGCTTCGCCATTCTCTATGTCGACGACGAAGAGAAATCCCTGAGATACTTCTCGCGCGCTTTCGGCGACCAGTTCCGCATTCTCACCGCAATAAACGCGACTGATGGATTCGCCTTGCTCCAGACTCACAGCGACGACATCGGTTTGCTAATGACCGACCAGCGAATGCCGGGCGAGAAAGGTGTCCAATTGCTTGAACGAGCGCGCCAGCTCAATCCCAAGATCATACGCGTGCTCGCGACCGCGTATTCCGACCTTGACGCCGCGATCCAGGCCGTCAATACAGGCGCGATCTACAAGTACATCACGAAACCCTGGGAGATACCTCAACTCGAATCCACGCTCCGACGCGGTCTTGAGTTTTTCATGGTTCAGCGTGAGCGAGACATGCTGCTGCGCGAAAAGCTCTCGGTCCTGCACAAACTCGTCATCACGGACCGTCTTCTGAGTCTTGGCATCGTCGCGTCGGGGCTCGGCAACCAGGTGCAAAACGCGCTGGCTGCCGTGGACAACTTCCTCAAGTTGGCGCCGCTCCCAACGAACGAATCCGCTCCCAGCCTCGACGAGTTTCGCGATCCGACGTTTTGGAAAAGACTCTACGAGCATGTCCAGGGTCAGGTCCGCCGAATTGGCGACATGTTGCACTTGTTCGGAATGGCGGGCCCTCGGCGGGAGCCGCGATTCGAAGATGAACTAAGCCTGACCACCCTCTTGCGCGGCACGCTCGAAAGGTTTGGACCGCGCCTCGACACTCGCAACATCAAGGTTGAAAGCTCCATCACGGACGATCTGCCGAAGCTCCATGTCGATCTAGTGACTTTCGGCCGCCTGTTTGACTTCTTGTTCGAGGACGAAGTTCGTTATCTTCCTCCAGGCAGTCGCATCTGGCTGCGGGCGAGTAACTCTCAGTCCACCGCGGGCGAAGTACAAGCGATTCAGATCGAGCTGTCGGACAACGGGCCTGGGATGCCCGAGACTTCGCTCCGTTCAGTGTTCGATCCGTTCGCGGTGCGTCAAGCCGCCGATTTCGACTACGGCCTGAACCTCATGGCCGCTTACTTGGTCGTGTACCACCACGGTGGCAGCGTGGAAGTGCTCGACAGGGATGGGGGGGGGACACTGTTCCGCATAGTCTTGCCTCTCAGACCGACACCCAATCCCGCGGCGGCACGCGAGGAAGAATTTCTGGACCGCGTGCTGCTCAATGACGCGCTCTGGGAACACCTCCTGACCACGGGCTGACATTGTTGGACCGTATCCGACATTTGCGGCGTGACCGCCCGGCGGGGATTTGTCAACCAACCACGGCCGAGGCGGCGGGTATGTTGTAGTTCCTGGTTCCGCACTTCCATCAGATACCATGAGAAATCCGAGTTCTGTTTCACTGATGTTCGGCGCGCTTGTTCGCGCCCGATACCGCGTTTCCGCAATCATCGCGGCGGCGCTCTTGGCCGGCCAGACAGTCCGAGCGGCGCAACCGCCCGAACCGGAACTTGTCGTTGGCATGCCGGTCGATGTCGCGGATTGGGGCGAACGCACAGCCGGTGACGACGAGCGCCAAATCGCGCTCTGGTGGGAGGACCCTCGCGACATTCAGCGCGTGGTCGTAGCGTTTGCCCAGCCGCCTCCCGATCCGGCTACGGTCAAACTGCAGTGGTGGCAATCACAGTGGCCACACCGGCGAATCCCGCGCGACCATCCCTCAGGCGCGGGAGAATCGGGATGGGGTCATCTGGGAGACCTCTATCAAGGCCAATGGCGCGATGCCGACGGCGCATGGAATGCCGACGGGAACAAATGGACCTTTACGTTCGGTCCCGTGAACGCCAAGGAATTCTCCGGCCTGAAGAATTTCGCCGCCACTTACCGGACAACAATGAGACTGCGGTTGGTCTTCTCCTCAACGGCGCCCAGGGTTGAGCGACTCGAGGCCTACACTGACTCGGCGTGGCAGCTCGGAACATTCGAGATGCGCTGGGACACGAATCGTTTCGCTGGCCTGCCTGGCGAAGCCCGGATCGAAGTATTCAATGGATACAGCCGTAACGTGGCTCTGCTTCTCCGAGGAACCGCGGCAATGCCGGGCCCCAGCGGCGAGTACGACGCGGCAACCCTACGCGAGGCCGACGGCATTCGAGGCGAAGTCTGGTTCACCTCTAGCCCGAATGCGAACACGTTCGACCAGACAATCGTCACAGTGCGAACGCCGCGACGGAGTTTCAGCTTCGATCCGGCGGAGCTCGGGACTGGCAAGCGCATTTTCGCCCCAGTACTGGGCGTGTTGATCAGGCCGGGGACGACCCCAAGTCCAGAAGACTATGCCGCGGCCGAGGCGCGATGGAAGGCATCTGGGGAGAAGTCGATCCACGCCCGTGTTTTCGACGAACCCGAGCAGAGTTTGGCGCGCGCGTTTGCCGAACAGCCTCCGCGACCAGGACGCATCTACATGCCACTCGGCACCGCTGGCGGCAGACAGCGCTTCGGCGTCAACAGTGATGGTTCTGTCTTCTGCGTGAATGACAGGATTGATGAACCGCCAGGCAAAGACACGCCGCGCCGCCGCTGGGGAGGACACAGACTAACGTATCGTTTTGGCTTCCCGGCTAAACCCGACCGGCGGTGGATCGAAGATGAGTGTTTGCCGATCATCCACGCCGTCTGGGACCGCGAAGGTATTCGCTACACGCAGACTGCCTTCGCAACGCGCTTTGACGAAGGAGGGCTGGGATTCCCCGACATGCGCGCCGACGACACGACGGTGTTGATGATGCGGATCATCGCCGAGAACATCAGCATGGACGCGACTCCCGCCAGTGTCGCGCTGAGCCTTCTTGCGGACAGCACGTCGATGACGTTGACCGACCGGAGTGGCCTTATCAGTGCCAAAGTTGAAGCGACTGAATGCCTTCGCGCGGCCTATGAAATCCGCACCGAAGCCAATGTCGAGGTCGATGATGGCCGCGTCGTTTGGTCGGGGAACCTGCCCACCGGTCAAAGCGCGGCGCTCGTGCTAAAGATTCCTTTCGTTACTCTGGACCAGCCCGCGGAGATCGAGCGACTCCGCGCCTTGGATTACAACGCCGAGTTCAGTCGCGTGAAGGCGTATTGGAAGGAGCGCGCCGATGCCGGTTCCCAGATTCACACTCCCGTGCCCGAATTGGACCGTTTCTATCGCGCTCATGTGTCGCACTTGTTGATCAATTGCGGACGCGAAGTCGACGCCGATCGACTGGCGGCTCGGGTCGGGAGTTTCTCCTACGGCGTTTACGGCAACGAGTCCTGCATGATGATCACCGATCTGGACCGTCGCGGCTTTCACGCTGAAGCCGAGCGTTGCCTCGAGACCTTTCTGCATTATCAGGGCACCGTGCCGTTGCCGGGCGACTACTCCTCGCACGAAGGCGTTTTCAACGGCGCCAACGGCTGGGAATCCGGCGGTTATAACCAGCACCACGGCTGGATTCTGTGGGCGATGGGCGAACACTACTGGTATTCTGGCGACAAGAACTGGCTCGAAAAGAACACCCCAAAACTGCTCAAAGCATGCCGCTGGATCAGCCAGGAACGCGCGCGGACGACAGAACTGGACGGATTGCGCCGCATTGAGCGCGGTCTTCTCCCGCCGGGTTCGCTCGAAGACATCGGCGATTGGCGAGTTTGGATGTCCAACAACGTATTCAGTTGGTGGGGGCTTAACTCAATCGCGCGCGCCTTGGCCG
Source organism: Verrucomicrobiia bacterium (assembly GCA_034677645.1). Lineage (GTDB taxonomy): Bacteria > Verrucomicrobiota > Verrucomicrobiia > Limisphaerales > J093 > JAAYVR01. The sequence goes on along the minus strand of JAXDCU010000314.1, from coordinate 3,636 downwards.
ACATTGGTCACCCGGAGTCCGCGGCTTTGCGGGCCGAAGCCGATTCCTACCGGCGCGCTATTCTTGCTCAATTCAAAGAGGCTATGATCCGGTCGCCACTTGTGCCGCTGCGCGATGGCTCTTGGATTCCACAGATTCCATCCGAGGTCCATCGCAGGGGCCGCACTTTCGGGTGGATCACGGTAACACTGGAGGGGGCGATCTATCTGCTGCGAACCGGGCTGATGGAACCCGACGACCCAATGGCTTTGAACATCATGCAGGACTTCGAGGACAACCTCTACCTGTCCGAGCGCTACGGTTATTCGTGGGAAAAACACGGCGCGCGGTGGTTCAGCCGCGGTGGGATTTCGATGCAGCCAAACCTGTTGTGCTCTCCGCACCCTTACGTTCTACGCGATGAAATTGGCCACTACTTGCGCGCCTATTTCAACGCGTTCGCTTCCTGTTACTACCCGGATACTCAAATGATGTGCGAACATCCGTTGCCAGACCTGGGGGACTTCCGCGGCGATCACTACAAGTCCAGCGACGAGTCCAACTCGACCTACTGGCTGCGCATGATGTTCATCGACGACGAGCGCGGTGACGATCTTCGGCTTGGGATGGCAGTGCCACGGGCGTGGCTGGCGGACGGGGGCCGGCCCTCCATCGATCGCGCAGCAACTCACTTCGGTCCGATGAGTCTTGCATTCATATCGCACGCGGCAGGCGGACGGATCACGGCCGAAATCGATCCTCCAATACGCCGTGCTCCAAAACGCATTCTCCTCCGCTTCCGTCATCCTGACGCCAAACCGATTCAGCGCGTCACGATCGACGGCAAGCAATGGGAGCCGTTCGATCCCGCGAAGGAATGGGTCGAGTTGCCCAAGTTAGAGGGAAAGACTATCGTGACTGCGTTTTACGCACAGTAGAACGAGGTTGTCTCCAGCTCCGATGCGATTCATGTCCCCGATACGTTCTCAAGAGTAGTTTCCGAGTCCCATGAACTGCAAGGCAGGGCTGGACCTGCCTACGCCGCAATCGCGGCAGGCAGACCGCCAGAGTCCCGCGTTCAGGCGGCTCGGATGCAGATGTATGGACAAGCGTATCTTGTGTGAAAGTGCCTTTCCCTGGCCGCGCGAACGCGGAACTCTTACCGATAACACAGCCGTCCGGCCAGAGTGCCGTCTTCAGGCACCCTACCGGCCGGTTCACGGTCACAGAGCGTATTCACGGAAACAAGGCAACTTCCCGTGAACCGCGACCGTTCCCGGGAGGCGTTGACGGCCGGAGAATTCCCAAGCCGGAGGACTTGCGCCGGCCGCGAGAATTCCGCAGGATGGTCGCGCAAAGAGCTGCGCTCATGAAATCGACTTTCATTTCAACCTTTCTCGTACTCTCACTCGCAACCACAGCCGACAGAGCCCAAGCGATGACCATCGCGCAAGACGGAAAAGCTTTCTGCGTGATAGTCGAGCAAGCCGGCGCTACTGAGCCTGAACGGCATGCCGCGCGCGAGCTCGCCACCACCTTGAGCCAAGTGACGGGTGCTGAGTTCACCGTCGAGGTGTCGCCGACCACGACGCCTTCGAATGCGATTATTGTTGGTCCCGGGCCGATTGCGGCGCGCTTGTTTCCGGAAGCGAAATTGGAGCAACTCGGACAGGAAGAGATCGTCATACGGACAAAGGGGGGGCGCCTGTTGGTTGCGGGAGGGCGTCCTCGCGGCACGCTCTATGCCGTTTCTCAGTTCCTTCAAGAAGAGTGCGGCGTACGGTGGTGGACACCGTGGGCGAGTCATTTTCCCCGGCGCGCCACACTTCAGATCGGGTCCCAGGACGTGACGTATCGACCATCTTTCGAGTCACGGGATCCTTTCTGGTTTCCCGCTTTCGATGCGACATGGGCCGTCCGGAACTTCTCCAACAGCCAGTCAGCAAACATCCCGGATAATCTCGGCGGCTGCGTTCGCTACAAGGGTTTCGTTCATACTTTCTATGCGCTGGTGCCGCCCGAGAAGCATTTCGCCGAGCACCCTGAGTGGTTTAGTTTCATCAACGGCAAGCGCACCACCGACCACGCGCAGTTGTGTCTGACGAATCCGGACTTGCGCCGGTTCGTGGTCGAGCGCGTGAAGCAATGGCTTCGCGAGTCGCCAGAGGCGCGCATCGTCTCCGTTTCGCAGAACGACTGGCATGGCGCCTGCCAATGCGACCGCTGCAAGGCACTGGACGACGCCGAAGGCAGCCAGGCTGGCACGATGCTTGATTTCGTGAACCACGTAGCCGACCAGATTGCATCCGAATTCCCGCAAGTGGCCGTCGACACCCTCGCATACCAGTACACCCGCAAACCGCCCAAGACCATCAAACCACGGCCCAACGTGATCGTGCGACTTTGCTCAATCGAGTGTAATTGCCGAGAGCCACTGTCCGCGCCGGCCAATGCCAAGTTCGGCGATGACATACGCGGCTGGTCAAGAATCTGCAACCGGCTCTACGTCTGGGATTACACGACCGATTTCGCTCACTACGTCCAGCCCCACCCCAACTGGTATGTTCTCGGTCCGAACGTTCGGTTCTTTGCTGAACACAACGTCAAGGGGCTGTTCGAGCAGGGCGCTTATCAGAGCTTCGGTTCCGAGTTCTCGGAGATGCGAGCGTGGGTGCTGGCTCAGTTGCTCTGGAACCCCAAACAGGACGATCAACGGTTGATAGACACTTTTCTAAACGGCTACTATGGGCGCGAGGCGGCCTTCTACATCCGCGGCTACCTCGATCTGATGCATGGAGCTTCAGCCGGATGGAACCTCACGTGCTTCTCGAAAACCGACACGCCATTCCACGGTTTCCAGACGCTCGCCCGCGCCGAGCAGTTGTGGCGGAGGGCGGAGGAAGCCGCCGCGGACCACCCCGACCTGCTCGCGCGGACGCAGCGGGGACGGATGTGGCTGGGCTACGCCTGGCTCAACCTGTGGGAGCAGCTGCGCAAGCAGTGTGCCGAGACTGGCGGAACCTGGCCTCTGCCCGCCTCCCGCAAAGAGTACGCCGATCAGTGGCTCAAGCTCGCCCAGGGCGTTGCGGACCTCCCATGGACCAAGGTCACTCGTGTTAATGAGTCCGGTCTGACGCCCGATAAGTTTGTCGAGCGATACGCCAAAGACCCGCAATGAGATAATATGCACCCGATGTCTCATGCCATCGCGTGCGTGGCGGCCGCGTCTTTGCTCTGCCTCGATGGACTGCTGCCGCCCGTCCGCTGCGCTGACGGAACTCAGCGCGAACGTTCATTGCCTCGCATTCAAGTCGCGCCAGACAATCGCGGTTTCCTGACCAGTGAGGGACGTCCCTTCGTTCCGTTCGGCGTGAATTACTTCCGGCCGGGCACCGGGTGGGCACCTCAGGTGTGGACCCAGTTCGACTCCGAAGCCACCCGGCGCGACTTCGCGCGGCTTGCCGAACTTGGCGCCAACTGCGTCCGTGTTTTCCTCTCTTACGGTTCCTTCTACACGGAGCCAGGGAAGCTCTCATCCGATGGGATCGCCAAGCTCGACCGGTTCCTTGAGTTGGCGGAAGAAGCGGGGGTATACGTTCATCCGACCGGGCCGGACCATTGGGAAGGGATGCCTGAGTGGTCGCGGCGGGGGCGGTT
>JAXDCU010000313.1:0-36060 GCA_034677645.1 Verrucomicrobiia bacterium | reverse complement strand
AGCCGAAGCTGGAAAATGAGCCATGGCTGACATCGCCTCTCATCCGCTATTGTCGCTGATCCGGGACCGCGGGCTGGCCGATGACATGCAGCTCGAGGAGGTCTTGGCTGAGCACGCGCGCGCCGGTCGCCCGATCCCTCAGATTCTCCTCGACTACGGTGTGATGGACACCGACACCCAGTTGCAGCTTATCGCCGAACACATCGGCACCGAAGTGGTTTCCATCAGCGAGACGGACCTTACGCCCGACGTGATCGAGAGTGTCCCCGCGGCCACGGCACGCATGTACCAATGCGTCCCGGTTGGTGTGGATGGTGGGACGGTTCGCATCGCAATGGCTGATCCCCTCAACCCTGCCGCGGTCGACGAGCTGAGTTTCGCGGTGGGCAAAGAGGTGCACCTGGTCGTTGCCGACCCCGTGCAAGTTGAGAAGTTGGTTCGCAAGTTTTATCCCGAGGAAGGCGAGGGTGTCAGCGACTTGCTCAAGCAGCTCGGCTCAGACGCGGAGATCGCGAAAGAGGTTGTCGAGGCCGAGACCGGCGCGATCGATATAACAAGCCTGGCCAACGAAGCCCCCATTGTCAGGTTCGTGAATCTGGTGCTTTTCCAGGCGGTCCAGGACCGTGCGAGCGACATTCACTTCGAGCCGTTTGAGGACGAGTTCAAGATAAGGTACAGGGTCGACGGTGCTTTGTATGAGATGTCGCCGCCGCCCAAACACCTGGCTTTGCCAGTGACCTCGCGCATCAAAGTCATGGCGGACCTGGACATATCCGAGCGTAGACTGCCTCAGGACGGGCGTATCTCGCTGAACATCAGCGGCCGCCAGGTTGACATGCGTGTTTCGACCCTGCCGACACAGTTCGGCGAGTCGGTGGTGTTGCGCGTCTTGGACCGCTCCGCAATGCAGCTCGAGATGGAGAACCTCGGGTTTCCCAAGTTCATCTCCGACTTCATGGAGGAGGCAATCCAGCAGCCCAACGGCATCGTAATTGTCACTGGACCAACCGGCTGCGGGAAGACCACGACACTTTACTCCTGCCTTCGTCGCATCAACACCATCGATTCCAAACTTCTCACGGTCGAGGACCCTGTCGAGTACGACATCGAAGGCATCATCCAGGTCCCGGTTCATGAGGCTGTGGGGATGACGTTCTCCAAAGCGCTCCGCTCGTTTTTGCGGCAAGACCCGGACATCATCATGGTCGGAGAAATGCGCGACCTCGACACCGCCCAGGTCGCCATTCAGGCCTCGCTGACCGGCCACTTGGTCATGACCACTCTGCACACCAACGATGCTCCTGGCGCAGTGACGCGCATGATCGACATGGGTGTGGAGCCGTTCTTGATTTCCTCGACTCTCTCGGTAGTCCTGGCTCAGCGCTTGGTCCGCACGATCTGCAAACGATGCCGCACGCCTTTCGAGCCGACCGAATCACAACTCGCCATGCTGAATCTCTCGCCTCATGACGTGGGCGACAAAGTCTTCTACTACGGTCGCGGCTGCAAGGACTGCAACGACACCGGCTACCGTGGCCGCAAAGGCATATTCGAACTGTTGCCCGTCAGCGATCCGATCCGCATATTGATCAACGAGCGCTCGCCAACCGCGGTCATCAGGCAAAAAGCCGTCGAGCTGGGCATGGTGACGCTGCGCGAGGATGGATTGCGCGGAATCTTTGACGGCGAGTCGACCATCGAGGAAGTCCTCAAGTACACCTGAACCGCCTACATCCTATGCCAAAATTCAATTACGTCGCCATGGATTCCCGTGGCAAGGAGACCAAAGGGACGCTCGAGGTGGCCAACCAGGGCGAAGCCATCGGGCGCCTCAAGGAAATGGGCTTCTTTCCAACCAAGGTTGTCGAGGCGGAAAGGGTCAAGGAAAAGAAAGGCAAGACAGCCAAATCCGCGCCAGCCGCTGGCAAAAAGAAGGGCTTCGGCAGTATCTCGATCAACATCCCGTTCCTAAGCGGCAAGGTCAAAACCAAGGTCATGACGGCGTTCACGCGCCAGCTCGCCACGCTGGTGGACGCTGGCTTGCCGTTGCTGCGCGGTATGCGCGTCCTCGAACGACAGGAGCGAAATCCCACCCTCAAACGCGTCATCGGAGACATGGCTGTGGCGATCGAGGGCGGCAGCACGTTCTCCGAAGCCCTGGCTCAGCATCCCAAGGTATTCAATCGACTGTATGTCAACATGGTCAAGGCCGGGGAATTGGGCGGCGTGCTCGAAGTTGTCCTGAACCGCCTGGCCGAGTTCATGGAGAAAGCCCAGAAAATCAAAGGCAAGGTCGTCGCGGCGATGTTCTACCCAGTGGCGGTCATGACCGTGGCGGTGATTATCATGGGTGTGCTGATGGTTTTCGTCGTGCCGCGGTTTGAGGCGATATTCAAAGACATGCTCGAAGGGGCGGCCCTACCTGGTTTCACGCGCATAGTTTTGGAGATCGCAAACATTGTCAAAAGCAAGACAATCCTCCTCGACCCAGACGCGCCGTTCGGTCTCCCTGCGTTCCCCGGACCCGTGGTGTGGGGCGTGGTTGTCTTCGTCGTCCTGTTGAAGTTGCTGCTCAAGACGAAGAAAGGCCGTTGGTTCTTCGACAAGTTTAAACTCAACTTCCCCGTGCTGGGGCCGGTCATCACCAAGGTTGCGATCGCGCGGTTCACGCGCACGCTCGGCACGCTCATCAGCAGCGGCGTGCCAATCCTCCAGGCGCTCACCATCGTCAAGGAAACCTCAGGCAATGTCGTCGTCGGCGACGCCGTCAGCCGCGTGCATGAAAGCGTCAAAGAGGGCGATACGATCACCACGCCGCTCGATGCCGCCAACGTCTTTCCGCCGATGGTCATCAGCATGGTGGATGTGGGCGAGCAAACTGGCGCCTTGCCGGAGATGCTAATGAAGATCGCTGACACGTTCGACGACGAAGTTGACAATGCCGTGTCGGCCATGACATCGCTCTTGGAGCCGATCATGATCGTGTTTCTGGCTGTGATCGTGGGCAGCATTGTGATCGCCCTTTTCCTGCCCCTTATCGAGCTCATTAATAGACTCGGCAGCGAAGGCGAAGGCGGTGGCAGCGAAGAAGCAGCAGGTGCGGGAACCGAATAAAGGCCACTCCCCCTTTGCTAGCGGTCTAAAGGCAACAAGGAACACACTAATCCAACAATGAAGAGACTCCGTTGGCTGTTGTTCGGACTAATAGTCTTAAGCCTGGCATTGCTGGTCGCCAGGTTTGGACCTCACTCCCGACTAGGCGTTGCGGCGTCCGGCCATAACGCACCCAATCCCGCAACAAACACCGATCCAGCACCGTCTCCCGCCCGCTTGCTCTCGGCTATCGCATGTCAGGACGGGACTCTGCCCCCGCCCGCCGCCCACACTGCGCCGCCCGCCCCGGCTGCTTCCCAGTTGCCGGCTGTGCCTCACGCTCGGTTTGCGGATTGGGTCGAACGCTTCCTCGTTGCCGAGAAAACAGGCGCCACGGCAAGCCTCCTCGCCGAAGGCCAAAGCCTGGCCGTCGCGCGCCGCGAAGCGCTCGCGCGAGAGATCAAGCTCAATCCGCGAGGCGCCCTTGCGCGAACCGCGCCTTGGCGTTGGCGCCAAGCCCTTCCATCACAGATCACGGCGTACTTTGAAGAACACGTCAGTGGCCGCGGCAACCTGGACGTGTTTTCCGCGATGCCACTCCCCGGAGCCGACTATCGTGAGTTCCAGTGTGGCACGATGCGCTATGCGACACTTGGTGGGCGCACATATCAGGCTTACGTGTACGGCAAACGAGCCGCACACATGAGCAGGAGGAATGTCGCGATCGAGGGAATCGCCATCGACAACCTGCTTGCCCTCCGGGAAGAACCGCTTCGCGTGCTCGAACCAGACGAGAGCGAGGCGATCGTCGCCAGTGGCATAGCGCCCATAACACCCAGATGCGCTCTCTGCGGCTCGGCGCCTTTTGGCGGCCAACCGCGTTTGCTGGCGTCGTATGGAGGCCGTTTGCTTGACGTTTGCTGCCCTTCGCACGGGGCCGAACTCGGAAAAACTCTGGCTCAGGCCGAAAGTAGCGGCCAGGTGGGGCTGGCTTCGAGCGGTGGCGCCAGCGCCGGCAACAGTTGGTGGACCAGCGCGCCGCCAGAAAGCTTGGCCGGTTCCTTCGGCACAAAGCGAGTCCTGTACATGCGTGTTGTGTTTCGCGACGACACCCGAGTGCCCATCACTGAAGGCGAGGTACTGTCGATCATGGATGAAGTGGACAACTTCTACAAAGAAGCCTCATACAACAAGACCGCCTTGATTACGACGGTGACGCCTGTGCTGACGCTCCCGAATCCAAAACTTCATTACTCCTTCGCCGGGCCCGGCGCGTTGCTCGATGACGCGCGCGCCGAAGCTGTCAAGCTGGGCTTCAGCGCCGACAACTACGAACAGCTCATCCTCCAGTTCACGACAGTGCCGGGCTACGATTGGGGCGGTTTGGGCGGCGGAGGCGTTGCATGGTTGCAGGGAGCCGGGGTTGGATTGACGGTGCATGAGTTGGGCCACTGCTATGGCTTGGGCCACGCCAACTACTGGGAGACTCGGCGTCCCGACGTCCCAACCAACCCGCAACTGCCTTACGACATCGACAGCCTAGTCGGCCATGACAGCGTCATCGGTGTTGGAGACGACATAGCGTACGGCGACATCTTCGACGTCATGGGTAGCGGCGGAGGCGAAGGGCCCGCCAACACGAACCAAGTGCTGACTGCGTTCGCGGGTCACTTCAATGCGGTCGGCAAGTACCTTTTAGCCTGGCTAACCGATGCGTACGTGACCAAGGTCACTCAGGATGGCACCAACCGCATCTATGCGCACGACGTGCCCAGGTTGGTCGATGGACGCCAGTACGCGCTGCGCATCGCCAAGGACGCGGAGCGGGAGTACTGGGTCAGCGCCCGCGCCAAAGTCCCAAACCGTTGGCTGACAAACGGGGTCGAACTCCACTGGGGAGCATGGCAGCAAGCTCAAGGCTACAGCCAGTTGTTGGACACGACACCTGGATCGGCCCATGGCCGCCAGGACGCCGCCATCGCCGTCGGACGCACCTACGCCGACGAGGAGTCCAAAACCTACATCACGACACTGGCGTCCGGCAGTTCCGGCACGAATCTCTGGTTCGATGTGGCTGTTTTTACTGGTCCGCGCACAAACAACTCGGCGCCCGTGGCATCCCTGACGGTTTCAACCAACAGCACCAGATCGAATCAAGTTGTTACCCTGGCGGTTGCGGCCACGGACCCCGACGGCGATCCCATGGCGTTCTTCTGGGACTTTGGCGACGGCACCGTCGCGCCTAATACACCCACAGTCAACAAAGCGTGGACCGCCAACGGCGACTACGTTGTGCGGTGCGAAGTCAGCGACATGCGGGGCGGCATGACCAGCAAGCATTTAGTCGTGCGGGTCGGCTCCCCAGACACCCTCCGAATCAGCGGTTTTGTCTTGGACAATCAAGGCCTGCCACTGAGGGATGTCCGCGTCTCGAACGGCTCGCTGACGGATGGTGACTACGAGTACGCTTCCGACTATCAGTGGACTTATACCGACAGTGACGGCGCGTTCACGCTTGTCAACCTCTCCAGCGGGGCTCACGCGATCGGCGCTTTCTTGAATGGCTATTATACCGAGCCGCTGAACTTCCAAACACCGATCACGTTGGCCGGCCTCGACGCGTCAGGTATCCAGTTCATCGCAAGCCCTCTTGCGCGTGTCACCGCCGTGACCCTCGAGCATGCCGATGGCCCCACCAGCAAGCCGGGCGTCGTTCAGTTGACCCGCACCGGCGATACCAACACCGCTCTCCAGGCGTTCTTTCTGGTTGCCGGTTCGGCAGCGCCTGGCCAGGACTACGTCGATTTAACCAATGTTCTGAGTCTTGTCACTCAGACCAACGTTGTTTCCACGCCGTTTGGGCCGGCCACGCTTGTGTTTCCATTCTTTGCCGTCGATTTCCCAACAGGGATTGTACAGACCAATATCACGATAACGCCGCTGGTCACTAACACGCCTCCTGGCGGTGACAAGGACGTGGCACTCACCCTGATGTACCCCATCGAGGTCATCCGACTCATCTTGACGAATGGCGAAGGAGGAATACTTGCCACTAACACTAACGCCGTGTTCTTCAGCGACTGGGAAATCCGCTCGGTCAACGGCCAGGACACGTGGTTCCAGAACTATACTGACTACGTGCCTTTCTGGCCGGGCCAGACAAAAGTCAACATCGCCGCTTCGAATGCCCCATTGCCGATCATATCTCTAATCGCATCCAGCCCCGTGACGGAGAATCCGATCGACGCGGGTCAGTTCACGATCGTCCGCACTGGACCGCTTGCCGTGCCTGTCACGGTATTGCTATCAACGGAGGGCACAGCCGTGCCCGGCTCGGACTACGAAGTGTTGCCGACCAGTGTTTTCCTCCCAGCCAATGTTGCGTATGCAAACGTCCCGGTGTTCGTTCGACCGAATCTGTATCTGGACGGCAACCGCACCGTCACGCTCAAAATCACCCCGGACGAGTCCTACCAAGTAGGCGCTGGCGAAGCTAGCGTCACCATAATGGACAACGACTTGCCTCTGGTCACAATCACCGCGACGGAGCCGGTCGGTAGCGAGTCGGGCAGCAGCCCGGCCGTGATGCTCGTCACTCGCACTGGCGACATGACACGCGCGCTGGCTGTCAACTACCTGGTCACGGGAAGCGCCGTCAGTGGCGCCGACTATCGGACTCTGCCTGGGTCCGTGACCATACCCGCGGGGCAGCCATCGGCGGCGATCGTTGTTACCCCGCGCGACAACGGCGTCAAGGACGGCGGAAAGACCGTACAGGTGCTCCTTTCGGACAGTGCGACTTACAATGTCGGTCCGCCCAACACCGCCACGGTGTTCCTGCGCGATCGCGCTTGGCAGGTCGTCACGGTCACGGCGTCGGACAACACAGCGATCGAGGCGTCCGAGACGGGCACGTTTACTCTCACACGAACCGGAGATACCACGCGTGACTTGACGGTGCGGCTCAGAACAGGAGGAACCGCCAAGCCGCATACGGATTACGTTTACATACCGGAGACCGTTGTGATTCCCAGATTATCCACCACGACCACGGTCACTGTCACCCCGGTTGACGACCGGCTGCGCGAGGATTCGGAGACTATCATCCTCGAGGTGTTGCCCGGCACGGACTACTACCCCGACGTGCGGGTTTTCCAGGCCATGGTCACTCTCACGGACGACGACGGCAGTTCGACTCTGGCCGTTGGCTTCAATTTCCTCAATTCGACCAATCTGGAGACTCCAGCGGTTGCCCTCATTGGGGTCTCCATCACTGGCAACCCAGGCGAGGATAACCCGGTCACTGTTGACTACAAGGTCACCGGCGGCACGGCCATCCCGGATGTGGACTACTCCACGGTCACTTCGACTGGTCGCCTCGTGTTCGTAAATGGACCTGACAGTGGCAACGGCCAGTACACAAACCGCACGCAGTTGATTCCATTCTCCTATACCAACGACCTGCTTGCGCGCCCGGACCGGACGATCGTGTTAAGCCTGCTGGCGCCGCCGCCATTCATGAGCAACTGGCTCACTACAAACGAAATCACAATCACAAACATGACTGGCGAGCCAGAGGTAACCAACGAGGTCGTGACTAATAGCATGATCGTCACCATCCCGATGAACGCTTACTTCGACGTTTACACCAACCATACGCTCACCATTCTCGATGACGACGCTTCAGTGGTCACCATCGAAGCCACCGACGCGGTGGCCAGGGAGCAGGGCCTCGATCCCGGCATATTCACAATACGTCGCACCGTCGTGACAAACAGAGCCCAAACAGTGCGTCTGCAGGTCTCCGGCCTCGCCGCCAATGGGAGCGATTACCAACCCATACCGAGCACGGTTGAAATCCCCGCCGGGTTTGATTCATTGCCGATACTCGTGATCCCTGTTGACGACCCAACGCAGGAGTACATCGAAGAAGTCAAAATCACGCTTCTCGAAGTCCCAGGCGCTCAACTTGGATCGACAACCAGCGCCACCGTCAGCGTCATGGACAACGACGGGACGATTGAGTTCACCCGGACCGCCTACACAACATACGAAAACGCCCCTGAGGCGCTGATCCCAGTGCATCGCACCTCGGATACGAACTCGCTTGTCACGGTTGATTACACGGTTTCCGCTGGCACGGCTACAGCAGGCGTAGACTTCGTTGTCACCAATGGCACGCTGACATTCGCCCCTGGTCAGGCGCTCCAGCACATGCCAGTTCAGATACTCGACGATCTCGATGTTGAGCCAGGCGAGACTCTATACTTGACGCTGCTCAACGCAGGCGCCGGCGCCCCGCTGGGCGGGCAGACGACCGCTACTCTGACAATTGTCGATGACGACACCGCGGTCGAATTCTCCAGCGCCCAATACCTGGCATACGAGAACAGCACCAATGCCGTCATCACTCTGCGTCGAATCGGGGTGGTTACGAACGCCGCGAGTGTTGACATCGCGACCACCAACGGAACTGCCCTTGGCGACGTCGACTTTGTGAGCACCAACGCGACCATCGTGTTCAACAGCGGCCAGACAACTCTCGATTTCTCGATTCGCGTCCTGGACAATACACTGGTCGAGTCCAACAAGACCGTTCTGCTCACGCTCGCGACCAACGCGTCGCATTCAACAAGCATCGGCCCCCAAGACGCAGCCACTTTGAGCATCGTCGAGAACGACTGCGCTTTCCAGTTCAGCGTCACGAATTACACCGTGATCGAGCACCTCAAAGTCGTCACTTTGGACGTCCAGCGGTTGGGCGGGACTGTCCATCCTGCTCAAGTCGATTACACCACTACAAACGGCACGGCCATGGCGGGCCAGGACTACCAGGCCACGTTCGGCACGCTCTTGTTCGACGGCGACGCCAACGTGCTTGCGCCGGACGGTTCCGGAACGATCGTCTTCCAACCAGGCGATACAAACCTCACCCTCCAAGTCCGCATCCTGGACGACAACTTGGGCGAAGGCGATGAGAACTTCGGCGTGGTCCTGACGGGCGTCCGCACCACCGATCAAGCGCCGACCAACACGATCATCCTTGGCGGGACGACAAACGCATCAGTCTCGATACTCGACGACGAACTGCCTGGCCAGGTTGATTTCTCGTTCAATCCTGGCTTGGGCGCCGACGCGCCCGTTTATGCGCTGGCCGTCCAACCAGATGGCAAGGTCCTCCTCGGCGGCGCGTTCACAAGCGTCGACGGCATCATACTCAACCACATCGCACGCCTCCACGAAGACGGTTATCTGGACAGTTTCCTCACACCGGGCGCGGGCGCCGATGACGACGTCCACGCAATCGCTGTTCAAGCGGATGGGCGCGTCCTGATCGGCGGCGCTTTCCTGTCCGTGAACGGCGTGGCAAGAACGCGCATTGCCCGCCTGAACGCTGACGGCGCGGTCCACGACGGATTCGATCCAGGCTATGGTCCTGACGGCCTTGTCCGCGCTCTGGCGGTTCAATCCGACGGTGGCATCGTTCTTGGCGGCGACTTCAGCACGATTAGCGGCGTGAGCCGCGCAGGGATCGCGCGTCTGGCGACAACCGGCGCGATTGACACGACCTTCGATCCAGGCTCAGGGGCGCCAGGTGGGGTGCACGCCGTGGCAGTGCAATCCGATGGCAAGATTCTGCTCGCGGGCGCGTTTACAAGCGCGGCCGGCGCCACCCGCCCTTGGATCGCGCGTCTCAACCCAGATGGCTCCGCCGACGCGTCGTTCAATCCCGGCCTTGGTCCCAACGGCATCGTGCGATCGCTCGCGGTTCTCTCCGACGGACGGATAATCATCGGCGGTGATTTCACCTCTTTCAGCGGCATCGCACGACATGGCGTCGCCAGGCTGAACGCTGATGGGTCGTTGGATGCAGCCTTTGATCCCCTCGATGGCGCGGACGATGCGGTACACGCGGTTGGAGCGCAGCCTGACGGCAAGGTAACGGTAGCCGGCGCGTTCACGACGTTCGCGGGATTGCCTGCTTCCCGCTATGTCCGGCTCAACCCCAATGGCACCGTCGACACAAGCTTCCAAATTGGCACGGGAGCGAATGACCTCGTTCGCGCAATGGTCGTCCAACCTAACACCGCTATTGTCATCGGAGGTGACTTCACGGTTGTCAATGGCCTTGACAGAAACCGCATTGCGCGCATCCACGGCGACGAGAAGTTCCTCCTGAACACGATTCAGTTCAGCGAGGCTGTATACCGTGTCCCCGAAGACGGCGCCAATGCGGTCATCGCGCTCATCCGTGGAGGTGACATCGCAAGCGCCGTCAGCGTGGACTACACCACCGTTGACGGCACTGCCGAGGCCGGCGTTGACTACCAGGAAACCAAAGGCACTCTGAGATTCGACGCGGGTGAGACGGCGAAGACCTTCAGTGTACCGGTCTTTGACAACGTGTTGGCCGAGGGCGACAAGACAATTGGCCTCCTTCTCACGAATTTGCCGTCGGGTTTCAGCTTGTCAGCCAGACTCAATGCCACGCTGGTTATCGAAGACAACGAGAGCGCTCTGGCATTCGCGGCCGCGGCTTTCTCGTTCAGCGAAGGAGCAGGCGCGGCGACAATCGTGGTGCGCCGGACGGGGCCCGCAACCATTCCCGCATCCGTCGATTACGAGACCAGGGATGACACCGCGGTGGCGGGTGAGGATTACGTGGCCGCCAGTGGCACGCTGAGCTTCGAGGCGGGTGAAGTCGAGAAGAGCTTCGATGTCACACTCATCGATGACGACCAGATCGAGCCAGACAAGACCGTTGTTCTAGCCCTGAGTAATCCGGTCGGCGGCCCGGTGCTTGGACTCCAAGCTACTGCCCTTCTGACCATAACCGACAATGACCGCGTCGATTTCTACAATCTGAGCATCTCGCCGCCGGTGGGCGGGAGCGTTACACCTCCCTCTGGTCAATACGCCGCTGGCTCAGTGATTGTGGTCCTCGCGGACCCAGCTCGTGACTATCACTTCGACCAGTGGACAGGCAGCGTGAACTCCGCGGCTAATCCGCTGATTCTGGTCATGGACCGCAACTACAACCTGACGGCCCTCTTCAAGCCTATCGACTTCACATATACATTCGAGCCACCATTCTCCCAGTCAAGCCTCGCCACGGCGCCCTGGGCAAGCTCCACGCCGCGTCCTTGGCTGCTCCAGTCCGCCACCGCGGCGGGCGGGCGTTTTGCGTTGCGCTCCGGCGCCACTGGCGATGGCCAGGACAGTATCCTGACCCTTGTCGCGCATACACGCACCGGCGCAGGTTCGTTCGACATGCGGGTCAGCTCGGAAGCCAACTGGGATTTCTTTGAATTCTATCTCAACGGTGTCAAGATCGACCGTTGGTCTGGCGAGGTTCCATGGCGTTCTTACCAGTTCAACCTGGTAGCCGGTCAGAACACACTCTCCTGGCGCTACGTCAAGGACAACAATTTCAGCAGCGGCCTTGATGCGGCTTTCATGGACAACCTCTTCTTGCCGCTCGACACGCCCGATCCAACCGACCCGGCGGCCCATCTTTCGGTCGTGACTCTGCCCATAGCAGGTTTCAACCTCGAACTCGTGGGGCGCTCCGGCAACACGTACATCACCCAATCCACAACCAACCTGCTCGACTGGCAGCCCATCTCTACCAATACCCTTATTGGCACCAGGGCCTTCATTAACGACCCACAACCGCCAGTGCTCCAGCGCCGGTTCTACCGCGCATACACAGAGTAGAATCGCAAACGCTTTCGGCCGGAAAGACCATAACTAGCGATGCTCGACATCCGACTCATACGTGACTCAACCGAGTTGGTGCGGCATGGCCTCGCCTCGCGTGGAGGAGGCGATGAAAGGAGACTCGATGAACTGCTCGCACTGGACGAGCAGCGCCGTCACGCCCTCGCGGAAGTCGAGTCCCTCAAGGCCCAGCGTAACCGGTCTTCGAAGGAAATCGGCGCGCTCCTGGCCAAGGGCAAAACCGCCGAAGCAGAACAGCGAAAAGCCGAAATGCGCCAGATCGGCGACCGCATCGCCGTTCTTGACCGGATTGTCAGCGAAGCCGAACAGGCGCGTTATGCCATCCTGATCCGACTTCCCAATCTGCCCCACGGCAGCGTGCCGACTGGCGTTTCATCGTCCGACAACAGGTTGGTGCGCACGTGGGGAGAAAAGCCGGCTTTTACGTTCGACCCGTCGTCGCATGTGGATTTGTGCGAGCGGCTCAAGCTTGTGGATTTTGCCCGCGGCGCGAGGCTGTCGGGGAGCGGCTTTCTGCTTTACACCGGATTTGGCGCGCGACTCGAACGGGCGCTGATCCAATTCATGCTTGATCTACATGTGTGTCGACACGGGTACACTGAAGTCTCGCCCCCTTATCTCGTCAGCCGCGACTGCATGTTCGGCGTCGGCCAGTTTCCCAAGTTCGAAGATCAGGCGTATGCCGTCCAGGAGGGACTGGACAGTTCGACTCTCGGACGCTTCTACCTGCTGCCCACTGCCGAAGCGCCTGTTGCCAACATTCACCGCGAAGAGCTGCTTCAGGAAGACCAACTCCCGCTTCGCTATGTTGCGTACAGTCCGTGTTTCAGGGCTGAAGCTGGCGCGGCCGGAGTGGACACGCGGGGCATGATCCGTGTTCATCAATTTGACAAAGTCGAGATGATCAGAATTGTGGCTCCTGATCGGGGCTACGACGAACTCGAATTGATGGTCACTGACGCGGAAGAGGTTCTTCGATTGCTAGGCCTTCATTATCGGGTCATCCTGCTGTGCACGGGCGACATGGGGTTTGCAAGCGCGAAGACCTACGACATCGAAGTCTGGGCGCCCACGCAGAAGCAGTACCTGGAGGTATCGAGCTGCTCGAATTGCGAGGGTTTCCAGGCGCGCCGCATGAACCTCCGCTACAAGACTCAGTCCGGCGAAAACCGGTTCCCACACGTGCTCAACGGCAGTGGCACCGCTCTTGCCCGCCTGTTCGTCGCCCTGATCGAAACCCACCAACAGCCCGACGGCGGCATCGCCATACCTGACTCGTTGCAACCCTACTTCGGGGGAACAAAGATCGGCCCTCGTTCGTGATGCGGCAAGTTTCGGCCCGGCGGCGACTATCTCCTCGACAATGACGGCCCCCGCTCGGTTGGCGATTCACTTCATCTCGACCGTGCAGCGGCAACGGCATCAGCGTACAGCTCGATGTATTCCCGCGCGGGGCGATCCCATGAATGGTCCGCGGCGGCCGCGTTCGCCGTCACTTGTTCCCAGTGCTCGCGGTGGTCGAACGTTTTCAGCGCCCGGAGTACGGCCCTTTCCAGTTCGCCTTCTTCCAGGCTTTGCAGCAGCCAGCCGTTGCCCTGTCCCGTGGTGGGGTCGTACTCGGCGAAGTTATCGGCCAGGCCGCCGGTGTGGGTGACAACACCTGGAACCCGATGGCGCAAAGCAACAACAGGGCGCGTGCCAAAAGGTTCGTACTCCGATGGGTACAGGAAAAGATCGATGGCCTGAAAGACCGCTTTCTGCTCCTGAGTTGTGTAGCTTTCCACAAAACGCGCATTGCCAGGCCAAGCACGAGCTAGTCCGCGCAGGCCATCCGCCGCTTCACGCGCGTAATCATCCGCTGGATGGCCTTCGCCAAGGTAGACGAATTGGATTCCTCCTTGCGTCGAAGCCAGTAGCCGCCCTATCACCGCCACGACGGCCTTAACGCCTTTCTGGCGGTCGATGCGTGCCACCATGCCGAGCAGTGGAACTCTCTTGCGCCGCGCAAATCCGAACCGCCTTTGGAGCGCGGCCTTCGATCGAGCCTTCTGTTCCGCGGTGACAGGCAGCCATTCCTGGTAGGAGATGCCGTTGCCAATTCCCACGAAATCGGACCCGCGCGCTTGGTAGTCAAGCTCGAGCCCGAACCCGCCCGGCGGGTTCAGCATCTCATCGCGGTTCGTGCGCGAGACAGCGTTGAGTTTGTCGGCGCGGTTGATGGCTCCCCTGAGGAGAGAGAACGAATCCTGTTGTCCTGGTTGCGCCACTGCGTGCCAGTGTTCCTGCCCGATCTCCAGTTCATCGAAACGTTGGCGCGGAATCCAGCCGGCGATGTGCTTTGCATTGTGAATCGTGACCACGGACGCGGTCTGGTTGAACAGTGGATTGGCCGCGTGCTTGGCACGCAGCAACAACGGCACGAGCGCTGACGGCCAGTCGTGTGCGTGGAGAACCTGCGGAGCCCTCAGCAACCCAAGCTGCGTCAGCGCTTCCACAGCCCGGAACGTGCCGGCGCCCAACCCCATCGCAAAGCCAAGCGGGTCCCCCATATACGCCTCCCGCATCAGATCGGGTAGAGCGAGAAAAAAAAAGCCCACGCCGTCGTTGTTTCCCCTGAGAATGCGCATCACGTGCCGGCGGCCCCCGGCCGCAACCTCGCATGCGACTCCGATGTCGACGCACGACGGGGGATTGTTCGCAAGGGAATCGTACCAGCCGGTCACCACGTTCGTGGTCACTCCCGCGCGGTTCAAGGCTCCAGCGAGTTCCCCACATACATTGCCAAGACCGCCTTTTCGGTAGAATGGCTCCACCTCCGGCGTCACCAAAACAACGTCTTGTACCAATGGTCTCACTGTCGACACACTCCCTTCGAGACTCGAAACATGACATGGATTCGCTCGCCGTGCCAGCTTCGCCACCACCATGAATCGCAGCCGGCGGACACGCGCCCATGCCAATCCAGGGCGGCTGAGCATCCTCGGCTGCCATTCCCCGAGTCAACCCAAAACGCGACACCTGGAAGGGAATGATGGGAAACTCGAAGTGGACGAAGCGGACGGGACAAGAATACTCGGCGCTTCCATTCGAAGGTAACATGCGGCACCATGGAAGGCATGGATGAATCGACGCGAAGAACCAGATTGGCGGATCGCTTCATCAATTATCCGCTAATCGCGATGCTCATTCTGAGCCCGGCGTTCGCGTTGACGCTGGGCGCGCTTGTCCTTGTCGGCGTCATTACCGGCCTTTGCATCTCCAGAATCTGGGTCACTTCCCCTCCTGGATTCGCGCCTAAGGTCAAGATCAGCGCAATCGACAAAATCCAATCCGGCATGTTGCGGCGGCAGGCGGTCAAATGCGAAGCCGCTGGGCAGTGGGAGCAGGCATACCACGCATGGCAGAGCTCCGTCGCCAACAACCAGGCCGACGCAGGTATCCTAAGTGAAGCGCTCAAGAGCTTCCTGCGCCTCACTGATCTCCAGCCAACTTGGCTTGCTACGTCCATGAACCAAGCGTTGTGGCTCATGCGGTTGACCGGGACCAACGCGGCCTCGCTCGACATCGCGGGCGAGGTCTTTCTGAAATGCAATGTGCCCGGGCCGGTCTACGAGATGCTGCGCGACCGCCAGGGTTCATTGTCACCAAGCCAGGAAGTCTCTTTCTTGAAAGCCTTGTTTCTCACGGGCAGAGCGAACGAATACTGGGAGAAACGGCGGCAGGTCGAACACACAATCACTTCCGATGCGGAGTTGGACCTTTACCATGCAGCGTATCTTTCCGGGTGGGGCCCGCCAGAGACAATATCGCAAGCCCGGAAGAAACTGACGGCGGCGCAGGATGATCAGGCGCTTCGCACGTTAGCGTGCAGACTTGAAATGAGAGTCGCGATCAAACTCCATGAGCCAAACACATACGCGCGCGCACTGAACCTTCTCCAGCAGGAAGGGACGGACTGTCTGGACGATCACGCTGGATACTGGCAGTTGCTGGAGGCCTCTGGCCGGTTAGGTGACGCTCGCAAGCTGGCCGAGAGTTATCCACATCCGCCCGCCGGCCCGTGGGATGTAATGCGGTTCGGCAACATTCTGATTTCACTTGGCGCAAATGACTATGCGCAGCGTTTCTTTGCCCGCTATGTGCCGCTCTTTGCCAATAGCGATGATCCGGAAATAGCCGTCCTCTGGGTGACTTATGCCGATTTGCTGATTCAGGCCCGCAAGTGGGATGAGTTGCAAGCCCTTGCGACTGAAATACGCACCTCCGGGCAGGCACGGACGGTGCTCGCCGGCTACAGTCACTTCATCGAAGGCCGCGCGTTGCTTGCTGCTCGTCGCCCTGAGGGGGCGCTTGCCAGTTTCCAGAGAGCCGCGGCTGAGTCGTTCCCCGTGCCTTCGGCTGGAATGCAGACGGCGGTCAACCTGCTGCGCCTGGGTTACCCGGAGTTTGCTGAGCGGGTGCTTGTGTCCATGGAAAAAGACCTCGGCTCAAGCGCCGAGTACTGGCAGGTCCTTTTCGAGGCTGTCTACGCCCTCAAGGAGGATGAGGCGATGTTGCTGCGGGCCGCGACGAAGGCTCGCAATCTTGCGCCGGACAAGGGAATCTGCGGCGTCAATTACGCTGCCGCGCTCCTCATTAACCGCCAAGCTCCAGCGGAGGCCGCCAATCTGACCCTAGCTTTCCTGAAAGACAATCCCAACTCACTAGTGGCTCGCGTGAACCATTGCTTCGCTTTGGCGATGAACCGGCGATTCACCGAAGCCACCGCCATTCTCAACACGATCAACCCGGCGGGCTTGGACGAGCTCCAGTCCACGGTCTTCTACTTGTGCTGGCTGGAGATACACGCTGGACAAACGCAGTTCGACCTCGCGCGCGAGGACTTGAAACGCATCGACACGAAGCATCTCTTCCCTTCGCAAGTCAAATGGATCGAGGAAACCCGCCGCAAGCTGGATTCCGCGGGCTGACTCATCCCGACACTCGGCGACATGAAGTGCTTGCCTTCAGAAGAAATCCTAGACGTGGAATTCAGCCAACACCCGCGCGGAGCGAATTGAACTCTCGTATTTCTTGCCCATGTCAAGCGAGCGATTTGCGATGACTCGCGACATCGCCAGGAGAAACGGCGTCGCCAGGGCCGGCGCTTCCCGCACGATCTTCTCGAATGCGGCCGACGGCAGCCTCAGCAGTAGACTGTGTTCATTGGCGACAACGTCCGCCGAGCGCGGACCGTGAATGAGGAGAGCGATCTCGCCAAATGAATCGCCCATGTGCATCGTGAACAGCGTGGTTTCCTTGCCGCTGATCAATGTCAGTGCCCGCACTTCTCCCTCCAGGACGAAGTACATGGCGTCACCGTGATCGCCCTTGGAGAAGAGCCTGGCGAATTTGTTGACCCGCACAAGTTCCATGTAGTTGACCAGTGACTGGAGTTGGACGGTGTCCATCTCGGCGAAGAGCCGAATACGCCTCAGATTCTCAGGCCTCAGTGCCGCGTGCTTGGATTGCTCGGGTGAACTTGCCGGTGGCGACGATCCGTCGGCAAAGAACATCTTGAGTTCTGGGATATCATCGGCCTTGATCCACCGGGTCTGCTCGCCGACAAACACCCAATGCTCCCCGCAAACACGGCCCTGCTTGATCCAGTCCGCGAGACCAGGCAGTCCCACCGGGCCGTAGGCGATGCCGTCTATTCCCCACACCCAATACAGCGGTCCGACATCTTGATCACCCATATGCCACAACTCCAGAATCTGATTTAGGAAGCAACTTATAATCGAGCTGATTTGGACCCAAGTTCAAAGTGAGCGCCTGTCCCGCCGCCAAGGTACGCGCCAGGCGGGCGCGGTTTGCGTCCGAGCCGTCAACAACTTCAGTCCCTGGTCCAAGGCGTGCAGGCATGACCGATAATCAGCGTTGCCAACGCGGACGGTCGCTTAAGAAAAGTTGGTCTGGTGTGTAGCGCTTGCGGGCGTGCTGCAGCGGGAACCGGGATGGCAGATTCGTGCGGAGCAGGACGTCAGCGGCGAAGCGGCTCCACTCGTGGTCAGGTCCCTGCAGTATCTGTGTCAAGAACCGCGCATCGGTTGTCAGTGGGGTGAGGTATAGGCCAGATATGGTTTTCTGCTCGTCGTAGATTCTGTAGAATGAGCGTCCAGTGTCGGGCGGCGTCCAGACGCACGATCTGTCACCGTACCATGCCACCGCCCAGGGCATGTCGCTCATCATCAGTTCGTCCGGGCGCAGCATCGTGGCGGTCTCCTGTATCCACGGAGGCAAGTAAGGCGGATACACGATCGGATAAGACCGCGGTGGCAGCAGCGCGAAGACCAACGGCGCGGAACAGATCAAGACGAACAGGCTGATGGCAAGATAGCGAAGTTCAGCGACAACGAGATTGATCTGCTCGAGAATCACGAAAAAGAAAGCCACGCCGAACAGGAATACACAAGGAGTGAGTAGGACGAGCAGGTTTTCCGAGTTGATC
Source organism: Verrucomicrobiia bacterium (assembly GCA_034677645.1). Lineage (GTDB taxonomy): Bacteria > Verrucomicrobiota > Verrucomicrobiia > Limisphaerales > J093 > JAAYVR01. The sequence continues at coordinate 17,735 of JAXDCU010000313.1, read as the reverse complement.
TCGGGCGAGTCGGCGCTGAGGTGGGTGCGTCCCAGCGCTTGCACCACAACGAACATGACCAAGCAGGCAATCAGAAACAAACGCAACCGTCCCAGCCATGCGTTGCGGAACGGCAGCAACAGACCCGCAAGAAAGAACGCCGCCGCCCAGCTTCCACCACCGAGTCTTGGCAGTTCGTTCTGTAGAATCGAACCCGTGTTCGCGCAGAACTTGCGAAAACAATCGCGAAAGCCGACTTTGCCCAGGTCAGGGTCCAACGAACGTTCCAGACGAGCTTCCGGGAATGGCTGGGTGTCCATGCTCATGGCATAGCCTGGAATACCGAAGAGCGTTCCGCTCCACTTGTAGTTGCGGGCCAGCCACGGAGTCACGACGACCAGCGTCGTCGCCAGCACCAGAATGCCGACCAGGGCCCCGCGCGGACGAAGCCATAAGAAACCAAAAACAAGGACCGGCAACAACAACCATCCGAATGAGTACCGCGTCAGCATCCCCAATCCAAGCAGCAAGCCCGCCAGGACCGACATGCCAACGAACCAGCGCGTCCCCCGCCGGCCTTCGCGCACGGCTTGCTCGATAGCCACAAGCACGCTGAACAACGCGGTGAACTCGAGCATCACGAGATTGGTTGAAAGGCCCGAGACGCTGAACCGCCAGATAACATCAGCCCCAGCCAACACAAGCCCTGCCACAATTCCGACGCTGGGGTCAAACAGGCGCCGCCCAAGACGGTAAGTCAGCCAGACGGTCAGCAGGAACAGCATCTGATTGAAGATCGCTATCAACATTTCGGGCTGGTGCTGCCAGAACCTCACTCCGGTATCGTACCTGAGTGGCAACGCCTTCATCAGTCCAGCCAGCACCAATGGGTACACGGGCGGATTCGCAAGGTCCGGATGCGGCATCCGCGACAAGCGAGTGTCCTCGCCTTCTCTGTGCTCCTTTATGAGGTGGATGCTGAATGGGCGGATGCATTTGGTCGTGAAGCCTTCCGATCGAGACAGGTTGCGCGCCAATTGCGCCACATCCATCGACTCGATCGAATGGAAGTTCCGGAACTCATTCAGGTCGTACCAGACAGCCAGCGAAACGAGAAGCAAGACGCCAACAACGGCGCGGGCCACCCACGTGCCCTCGCCCACCTCAAATTTATATATGAGTTCCTGAATGCGTATCATAAGTGCTCGAGACCGTAAGCGTGCAGCTTCCTGTGCAGCGTGCGCCTGCTGATGCCCATGCGGCTGGCCGCTCGGGTCCGGTTACCCTGGCTCTCCTGCAAAGCGCGAATCATGAGTTGTCTCTCCGCTTCACGCAACGTCAGAGTGCTCTGAGCCTGAAGCGCCACGGCGTCAGGGACCGCTCCACCGGGCGGCGCGGCTCCGCGCACGTTTGGCGGAAGGTCGCGCAACGTGATCTTGTCACCGCGACACATGGCCACCGCTCCCTCGATCGCATTGCGCAGCTCGCGCACGTTGGCCGGCCATGGGTAGCGCACCAATGCTTGGAGTGCGTCAAGAGTAAAATCACTCACCGGCTTCCCATACTCAGATGCAATCGTCCGCAGAAAATGAACCGCCAGCAGCGATACGTCCCCCGGCCGCTCGCGCAACGGCGGCAGCCAAAGTTCAACCACCCGCAGCCGGAAAAAGAGGTCCTCCCGAAACGATCCTGATTTGACCAGACTGGCAAGGGGTTTGTTTGTCGCCGCCACCAGACGGACATCGACTGAGAGCGTCTTGCTTGACCCAACCCGTTCGAAAGTTCGCTCCCCTAACACCCGGAGCAGCTTGACCTGAGTGCTGGCGTCTATTTCGCCAATCTCGTCCAAGAACAACGTCCCGTCGTTGGCTTGTTCAAACCTGCCGATTCGCCGTTCGTGCGCGCCAGTGAACGCGCCCTTCTCATGTCCAAAGAGCTCGCTCTCCAGCACGCTTGGCGAAAGGGCGGCGCAATGAACTGTCACCATCGGCTGCCGAGCACGCGGACTGAGCTGATGAATGGCTCGGGCAACCAGTTCTTTGCCGGTGCCGCTTTCACCTTGGATCAACACGGTGGCCGGCGTGGGCGCCACTTGTCGGACGGCATCCAACACCTCCAACATCGCCGGCGACTGACCGATGAGGTTTTCGAGGCCGAACTTGTCATCAAGCCGCTGGTGGAGTTCCTGGTTCTCGGACTCAAGTCGTTGGTGTTTGAGAGCCCGCGCAAACCGCATTTACAGGTCGTCAATTTGCAGGCGCCCCTTCGCGATGTAGTCATCCGCGCCGCGCTTCATCGCATCAACCGCGATGTCCTCCGAGCCGTAAGCCGTCATCAGTATGCAGACTGGAGGTCGGGAAAGAGACTTGGCGCGGGTGATGATCTTCATGCCGTCTTCGCGGGGCAGGCGCAAGTCGGTCAAGACCACATCGAATTCCTGCTGTTCGAGAAGCGTCACGGCCGTGGCTGCATCCTCAGCCAGATACACATCGTACCGATCTTCAAGTGCCGCGCGCAGGCCCTCACGCGTCGGTTTCTCGTCGTCTACTATCAACAATGTCGGTTTGGATTCCATCAGCGGCGCCGATTATGGATCACATTCTCGCACGGCTGGCGACAGGTATTTCAAACCAGGCCGAGTCGCCATGACCTTGAAACGGATCAACCGGATTGCATTTGCCAACATCTCACGGCCTTGTTGTTTGGTCAGCCGTGGCTGCGTCTTCGGGTCTTGGATTGGCCGAGTCGTCGGTCGAGGATGCGCCAGCCGCCTTGAGGAGGCGCACTCCCCGGCCTGGCAGAGGGAGCCAAATCCGAAACTTGGTTCCCTTGCCGGCCTCGCTTTCGACGTCGATCCGCCCCTCGTGGGCGCGCACAATTCGGTAGACAATCATCAAGCCAAGACCCGACCCGGTTTGTTTGGTCGTGAACAACGGCTCGAACAGGCGGTTCAATTGCTCGCGCGGGATGCCAATGCCAGTGTCAGCCACGCTAACCCATATACCGTCCCCCCAAGTCCCGGTCGCCAGAGTAAGCATGCCGCCTTTGGACATGGCCTGCATCGAGTTCTTGATCAGGTTGACGAGGGCCTGCTTGAGCTGAGCCGAATCCAGCAATCCGTTCGGCAAGTGCTGGGCCAAAGCCGTCTCGACGACCAATCCCCGGTTGTCGAGTTCCGGTTGGAGCAGTTCGAGCGTCTCGCGCGCGATGTCGTTCAGGGAGACAGGCGCCAACCGGGGTTGGGTGATCCTGATAGCTTGCAGGAAATGGGTCACGATGTAATCGAGCCGTGCTATCTCACCCTTGGCCACCGCAACGTACTTCTCAAGCCGCGCGCTCGTTTCCGTCATTGTATCGCCGATCGCCGCCGCGCGTCGCCGCCCCCGGGCAGGAGTGCCAGCAGTGGATTCGACACTAGCTGTGACGGCGCGCAGTTTCTTGAGTTCGCGTTCCATCAACTGCAAGTGGATGTGGAGGGCATTGAGTGGGTTGCCGATTTCGTGGGCCACGCTCATGGCCAGCAGCGTCAGAAGGTGTATCCGCTCGCTCTCGACCGTGGCAACCGTCTGCTGGTGGGCCTCGGTGGCGTCGTGGAGGATCACAGCTACTCCCACGGGTTCCTGTTGTCGGTGGCCGGCCAGAGGAGAAGCCAGAAGACTCAAGAGGCGAGTTCGTGGGTACTGCACTCTGATTTCGAGTCGGAGCACTCCCGCCCCTTCTTTTTGGCCCAGGGCACTGATGTTGTCCCAGTCCAAATCGGGGAGTACGCGGGCGACGGGCTGACCTGTCGAGGTCTCTGGTTGCAGTCCCAGGAGGCGCGTCGCCGCGTGGTTAACGTAGGCGATGCGTCCCTTGGCGTCCGTGACCAGAACACCGTCTTCGATTGTGTGCAAAAGGGTCTCAAGAAAATCGCGCTCATGCGCCAGACGCTCGACGACCTGCTGGACACCATCGGCGTCGAGGCGGCCGATCCGACCCAGCACCTTGTCCAAGAAACTTGATTTGTGAGCTGCCACGACGAAGCGCGTTGCGTCTGATTCAGCCCCGGAATCAGAACCATTTCTTGCGGCGGAAATACCAATAGGTAAGCCCCGTCAACGCAATCATCAGTCCGGTCACGTACCAGTATCCGTGCTCCAACTCCGGCATGTTCCGGAAGTTCATACCGTACCACGTGCCAATCATTATCGATGGCGTAGTAATGATAGTAATGAGAGTGAGCAGCTTGATGATCTCCCCAGTTTGATTCGAGCTCATGCTCAAGTATAGCTGCAGGATGCCAGTGAGCGAGTCCGTGTAGCTTTGCGCCACCGCTTCGATATGGAACAGGGCGTCGTATACGTCGCGGTAATAAGGCACCAAGTGAGCCCTGATAAGCTTAAACTCACCCCTGGCAAACCGCGCCAGCACTTCGCGCTGCGGACCGATGATCTGGCGCAAGTGCTGCACCTCTTTCTTGATTTGAATGATGCGGTTGAGCACGGTCCTGCCCGGGTGCCGGAGAACTTCGGCTTCCAGGTCGCCTATCTCAATCGAGAGTTCCTCCAACGCCGGCTTATAGTTGTCCACCAACGTGTCCAGAAGAGTGTGGGCAACCCTGTCTGGCGCTCGCGCGATGTGGACGTTGCTGCGCAGACAGCGGTCCGCCGTGCCAGTCACCCCTTTGAGCGGCGCCAAGTGATAGGTGACAAGGAAATTGCGGCCCAGGAAGAAATTCAATTCGCTTGTCGCGAAGACGCCATCTTTGCGGCTGTAGTCAACCGCATGGATAACCATGAACAGGTAAGGCGTGAACAGGTCGCCTTCCTTTGGCTGGTACTCCTCGACTTTGGGCGTCTGGCTTTCAGTGATGCAATCTTCGATCGAGAGCGGATGAAAATGAAAAACATCTTCGAGGTAGAACTTGGACTCTTCCGGAGTGGGACTCTCCAAGTCTACCCAAAGAAACAAGTTTGTGTCCGCCAACAGGGTGGGCATGAGGAACGCCTCAATATCCTTCACATGAAGCCGGCCCTGTGTGGTGAATGCAAATGATCGGACCATGTGCTGGCCGCGCGGACAAACACGTATTCCTCACGGTTCTGTCAGTCGGCAAGCTGCATTCTAGAATTAACACGCCGCCAAGCAAGCGTTTGCTTGCATGTCAATGCCAGCGCTCGACACGGTCGGTCTTGATGCGTAAACCAGACCGGTGCATGAACCGATCCATCTGGTCATCGCCGTCTTAGCGGCGCTGTTCATCGGCATTTCAAAAGCCGGCTTCGGCGGTGGTCTTGGCCTGCTCAGCACGCCACTCTGCGTTCTCGCTTTCGGACCCCGGAATGCCATCGGCATCCTGCTGCCGTTGTTGTGCGCGGGCGACATGTTTTCGCTCTGGCATTATTGGGGGCAGTGGAAACGCAAGAACCTGCTATACCTGCTGCCTGGCGTTGTGGTCGGAGTCGTCGTTGGCGTGCAACTCATTGGCCGCTTCTCGGCTCGCGAACTGAACATTGCCATCGGGCTGATCGCCATTCTGTTTGTTGCCTTTCAACTCGGCAGAGAGATCGTCTTCAAGGCCGAAGGCGCCTTCAGACCGAATCTCTGGATTGGGCTGCCTTTCGGTCTGGGCGCGGGCATCACTTCGACCTTCGCGCACGGAGCAGGACCGCTCGTAAGCATGTTCCTGATTCCTCAGCGTTTGCCCAAAGTGACCTATGTCGGCACAACCGTGCTTGTATTCACTTGGATCAACTGGATCAAAGTGCCCTTCTACTGCCTGGATCGGCAAATCATCGATTGGTCGTGGGTGCCATCCGAAGCGATCATCAACCGGGAGACGCTCCTGGCCAGCGCGGCCATCGTGCCTGCTGTTCCCATTGGCGTCTGGGTCGGCGTCTGGCTGAACCGGAAATTCTCCGAAACCGGTTTTCTGCGCGTGATCTATCTTCTGACGTTCTTGGCTGGACTCCAACTCGTCTTCAACTTCGACATCGCTCGCTGCGTCGGGTGGTGAACAGACGCGTGTTCAGGAAATCACAAATGTCCGTCACGGTTGCTCTCGAGATTGTCTTTTAGGTCAATTGCTTCCGCCCGCAGACGTGCGAGGAGCTATTGAGATGTCGATTCACCGCGTTGAGATAGGCGCGGGCGCTGGCTTCAATGATGTCAGTGCTCGCCCCTTTGCCGGTCACTAGGTCGCCGTCACCGAAGTCGACTTTGGCGGTCACTTCGCCCAGCGCGTCTTTGCCCTGCGACACAGCCCGAAGCGAGTATTCCATTAGTCTCCCACGCGTCTTCGTCAGCCTGTCAATAGCTCGGAGAGCAGCATCCACCGGTCCGTCCCCGATACCCGCATCCTGTGCCAGGACCGGGGTGCTCTTAGTGCCGCCAGTCTTCCGGAGCCTCACTGTCGCGGTGGGCACGGTGCCACTGCCACTAGTAACGCTTAGATAGTCCAGCGACCATGTCTCCGGCACCTGAGCGATAAGGCCTTCGACGAGCGCGGTCAGATCGTCGTCATATACGAACTTCTTCTTGTCGCCAATCTGCTTGAACTGCTCGAACATGGAGTTCAGGTCGATGTCGGCCATTCTGAATCCGAGGTGGCGCAGGCGGGCCGAAACGGCGGCGCGTCCACTATGTTTGGTGAGAGGCAGCTCCGTTTCCCCCCATCCAACCTCCCGCGGGTCCATGATCTCATAAGTCTCGCGTTTCTTGAGAATGCCGTCCTGATGGATGCCGCTGCTGTGCGCGAAGGCGTTCTCACCCACAATTGCCTTGTTCCTTTGGACTACAAGCCCGCTCATGCGGGAAACCAACCGGCTGGATTTCACGATCTCAGTTGTCCGCACACCGCAGCTCAACCCGGCGAAACAGTCGCTCCGAGTCCGAAACGTCATCACCACTTCCTCGAGCGAAGCGTTTCCAGCTCTTTCGCCAATGCCATTGACAGTGCACTCGATCTGCCGCGCTCCGGCCCTGACCGCGGTGAGGGAGTTGGCCACTGCCAAACCTAGGTCGTTGTGGCAATGAACGCTGATGATCGCTTTCCCGGAGCGGAACTCCGGCACTGACTCGTGCAAATGCTTGATCAACGCCCCAAACTGGTCAGGCAAAGCCCAGCCCACGGTGTCGGGTATGTTGACCGTCGTCGCGCCAGCCTCAACTGCCGCGCGGCATACTTGCACAAGAAACTCCGGCTCGGTTCGGGAGGCGTCTTCGGGCGAAAACTCGACGTCGTCCACGTACGACTTTGCGCGTTTAATCCCTTCGATGGCGAGGCGCAGAATCTCACTCTGGGCTTTCCTGAGTTTGAACTCGCGGTGAATCTTCGATGTCGCCAGAAAGACGTGTATGCGCGCCGACTTGCCGGCCGGCTTCACGGCGGCGGCGGCTCTGTCGATGTCCTCCTTCACGCACCTGGCCAAACCGGCGATCACCGGGCCTCGCACCTCGCGCGCGATTGTCTGGACCGCGGCGAAATCACCCGCGCTGCTGATCGGAAAGCCCGCCTCAATCACGTCGACCTTCAACCTGGCAAGCTGTCGCGCCACCTCGACCTTCTGGCGCAGGTTCATCGATGCGCCAGGACACTGTTCTCCGTCGCGCAACGTAGTGTCGAAAACAACAATTCGGTTTCTGTTCATTGTCGGTTGTCAGTTGTGGATTCGTGTCGGTTGCCGGGATCGCTCACCCGGCCCAATTCACCCGCGGCAGGGCTTTGATACGACGAAAACCCCACCGCCGCCGGTGGCAGTGGGGTCCCGGGAAAGTCACCTCGAAGGTGTCACACCCCGACTGCCACGCTGCGCAGTCGCAGCGCGTTGTCCAGCAGTCGCAGTGACACCGCTCGTTTCATATGGCTATAAAACTAGCCTTTCCGCTCGCCGTCGTCAACACTCCCGTTCCTGCCAGCCTGACAATCGCCTTAGGTGTTAGGGAGCAGCTCGAATTCACACCCAAGACCTGGAGAACACAGCGCGGCGCAGATGCAAGCGAACGGCGTTGTCGGAGGGACCGCTGGTGTTGCATGGGAACAAGTCTCCTACGCCGCGCTGCATGGACGACTTCGTCGCCTGAGGGATCACCATTCGGAGAGGTGGCAACATCTGTCGCAACGGAGACACTCTTGAATGGCGAAGAGTCCGCAATCCGCGGAGATTCTCGGGGATAGTAGTACGAAGGGTATGTTTACGAGACATTGGCCATCAGTCCTCTGCAAGGTCGATAGAACCCCTGATCGGTTCCGAGCACTGTCCTTCGCGGCCTTCGCAAACTTCGTGGCGAGCTGAGGCGAGGATTTGGGCCCGGTTTTTGCCGGTTGACAGGGCAGTTGTCGAATCCTAGGCTTCAGTGTTCGACCTGATGGTCATACCCGCCAGCACTTGGTGTGGTGGAGGGCAGGTCTCGGAGAGGAAGTGAAACCAGATTGACTGAAGTAAGACTCAAAAAGGGCGAGCCCGTCGACAAGGCGTTGCGGCGCCTGAAGAAGAAGGTGGACCGTGAGGGCACACTCAAAGAAGTCCGCAATCATCGCCATTATGAGAAGCCGAGCGCTCGGCGGCGGCGCAAGATGAAAATCGCCCGGTTTTCGGCCATGCTAGCCGCCCGTTACGCGGATATGTAGTCCGCGTCTCAACAACTCAGGGTCGAGTGCTGTGGCGTAAGCAGGCACAGCCTCGGCCTTTCTTGTCGTGTACGCCCTTTCAACTTGTTGGAACTCGAGCCGCCATATTGACGGTCGAGTCATGCTCAAGGAAATCCGCGATCTTGGTTTTGAATACGCCGAGCTGAGTCACGGTATCCGGCTCAGCCTCGTGCCGGGTATTCTCGACGCGGTGGAAGCAGGCGAAATACGCATCTGCAGTCTGCACAACTTCTGTCCGCTTCCCATCGGTCTCACGCACGCTTCTCCCAACGCTTTCAAGTTCACCGCGCTTGATCCACGCGAACGTGACAGCGCACTGCGGCACACGCTCAAGACGCTCGAACTGGCGGAGAGACTGCACGCTCCATTCGTGGTTCTCCACCTTGGCGCCGTTGAGATGAAGGAATACACCGATCGGCTTCTGGAGATGGTCGCGTCGGGATTGCGCGACACGCCAAAGTACCAGCGGCTATGCGCGGAGGCTGACGAAAGACGCGAGTTGCGGAAGACGCAGCATATCATGCTCGCTTACGACGTTCTCCGCCGGATCGTTGACCAAGCTGCCGCGCGAAACGTCAAACTCGGCATCGAGAACCGCGAAGCGATCGAGGAAATCCCCTTCGAAGGCGATTTCCCATTCTTTTTCGGCGAGTTCGACCAGAACGTAGTCCGCTACTGGCACGACTGCGGGCATGCGCAGATCAAGGAGAACCTCGGTTTCATTTCCCACGTCATGCACATCGAATCCCTGGCCGACAATCTGGCCGGATTCCACATTCACGACGTTGATTTCCCAGGCCAGGACCACCGTCCCCCCGGGGCGGGCATGATTGACTTCCAGTCGCTGAAACCATTCGTCAAGGCCGAGCACCCGAAAGTGCTTGAGCTTCACCCCGCGCTCCCGGCTGAGGAAGTGCTGACCGGACTTGCTCATCTCAAGTCTTTGTGGGGCGACTTCTGAGAAAACCCAGCGGTCTCTTTGAAAACGCGAACCCAACTTTGGAGCGTTGTTTGGCGTGTGTGCTTGTGCGTTGTGCTCCTGGGCTGGGTGTTTCACAACATCTTCCTCGAAGAAGGCCGGCAAGCTTGGGAACGCCAGGGCGGGAAGTGGGAAGCGCTGGCGCCGGATCGACAGCGGCACGTGGCCTGGACGCGCGGTCCCGAGGAACTCTGGCGAGCGCTGTGTCAGGTGCGGGCTGGTCCCGGTGTCGCCTCCCTGGTGTTCATGGGGCTCACCATTGGCATCGGCGCGCTGCGCTGGCGAATGATGATGTGCGCGCAGGGCCTGGCCCTGCCGTTGACTCGAGCCGCGGAGATATCGTTGGTGGCGCACTTCTTCAATTCCTTCCTCCTTGGCGCGACAGGCGGCGATCTGATGAAAGCTTACTACGCCGCGCGGGAAACTCACCACCTAAAGATCGAAGCGGTGGTTGCGGTGTTGATTGACCGTTTCATCGGGTTGGTGTCGATGCTGGCGTTCGCGGCTCTAATGATGTTGCCCAACCTGTTACTGCTCACCGTTCACAAACGCCTGGCGGGTCTGGCCGTCGTGACTCTTCTGCTGTTAGCCGCGGGGCTGACCGCGGCAGTGCTCTCGTTCCGGGGTGGTGTCTCACGCCGTTGGCCACGCGCGCGAGATTGGTTGCGCCGGCTGCCCAAGGGCGATGTGCTTGACCGTTCGCTCGAGGCATGCCGGCGTCTAGGGAGAGATCGGACTCGGCTGGCGCGCGCTTGTGGACTTTCGATGGCTCTCAGCGTTGCCTGCGTGCTCCAGATATGGGCCCTCGGGCTCGGCCTGGATTTGAATATCGATCCGGTGGCGCTGTTCGCCATTGTGCCTGTGATTATCGTGATTTCGGGATTGCCGGTGACGCCTAACGGTCTTGGCGTCCGCGAGAACCTCTATGTCTGGCTTTTGGCGGTTCCAGAGATAGGCGTGGGTGCAACGCAAGCGCTATCGCTTTCGCTGCTATCATACGCGGGGAATCTTGTCTGGAGCATTCTGGGCGGTGCTATCTACGTCACGTTCAAGCGCAGGCATCACCTGGCGGAGGTGGTTCAGGTCGATGCGCCTGCCGCGTTCTGACGAGAGACGCCGTCACGCGCCAAGCCTGCCCGCCTCACACCGGCTAAGGTGGGCTCGATCTATTTCCCGCGAACGACTGCTACCGATGGTCGCCCCTGTGTGAGTCTGGTTGCCTGAGGGGCTTTGGGATATGTCGTCCTTGGCCATGAACTGTGCTGGAAGAGGTGCGTGCCTCAACGACAGGCCGAGTCGGAATGTAGTTCGCCGCGAACTCACGGCGATATTCGGCAAATGTGCCCGCCGCAAGATGCGACCGGATATCGCGCATCACCTGGAGGTAGAAGTGCGTGTTGTGGATGCTGACCAGGCGCAGGCCGAGTATCTCATTTGCGTTTAGCAGGTGCCGAATGTAGGCGCGGGAGAACTGCCGACAGGCAAAACAGTCGCAACCGGGCTCGATCGGTCCCAAGTCGGCTTTGCATGCTCCAGCCTTAATAGCGAAAGTGCCGCGGGATGTGAACGCCGTGCCGTTGCGCGCCACGCGGGTCGGCAGGACGCAATCGAACATGTCGACGCCGCGAGCCACAAGCTCCACGAGCTGGGCCGGTGTGCCAAGGCCCATTGCGTAACGCGCCCTGTGTGCCGGAAGAAAAGGCATCGTTTGCTCAATGGCGCTGAATATGAGCGGCTCCGGCTCGCCCACGCTCACACCCCCGATGGCGTAACCGTCGAAACCAAGATCAACAACCGTCGCGGCGCACTCGGCGCGCAGAGCTGGATCAGAGCCGCCCTGGATAATCCCGAATACCAGCTGCCCAGGCGCGGTGGGCTGCTGGCGGCATTCGCAAGCCCAGCGGACGGTGCGTTCGACGGCCAGGCGTTGTTCTCTAGATGGCGCGTCGTGGGCGGGGCATTCGTCGAATGCCATGGCGATGTCCGAGCCCAGGACACATTGAATCCGCATGGCCTCGCGTGGGCCCAGAAACAGAGGCGAGCCATCCAGGTGCGACCGGAACTCGACGCCGTGCATGTGGACCTTGCGTATCTTCGCAAGGCTGAACACCTGGAAACCTCCGCTGTCAGTCAGGATCGGGGCCGCCCAACCCATGAACGAGTGCAGACCTCCAGCGGCTTGGATGATCTCAAGTCCGGGGCGGATGCTGAGATGATAAGTGTTTCCAAGGATAATCTGGGCGCCCATTTCACGCAGTTCGCGCGGATCAAGGGCTTTGACGGTTGCCTGAGTTCCCACCGGCATGAAAGCCGGTGTGTCCAGAACCCCACGGCGCGTGGTCAACCTTCCCAGCCGGGCTCCTGAACCAGCATCGGTCTTGAGCAACTCGAACATGAACGGCAACAAATCAGGACCGCTGGCGGTCCTCGCGCCGCCGACCCTGTGCCTTCGCCACCGCGAACTGTCAGGCCGCGAACGACTCGCCCACCTGGAACCGCGCGAACCGTCGCACCTCGACCGTGTCGGCAAGAAGACGCGTCACGGCGCCGATGTGTTCTTTGACCGTAATCTCCGAGTTGCGCTTAACGAAGCCCTGGTCAAGCAAACACGCGCCCTGGTAGAATTTCTCAAGCTTGCCCTGGATTATCTTCTCAACTGCTTGTGGCGGTTTGTTCTTGAGGAGGTCCGAACTTGCGATGATGTCGCGTTCCCTGGCAATGACGGCCGGATCGATTCCGTCACGCGTAACGGCCACTGGACTGGCGGCGGCGATCTGCAGTGTCATGTCCTTGACCAACTGCTTGAATTCATCGCGTGCCACGGTCGACTCCTGGCCCGCGCCCACCTCAACCAACACACCCACTTTGGCGCCGGTGTGAATGTAGGCAGCGACCATGCCGTTCCCAGTCACTTCGAACCGCTGATGTCTCGCGATCTTCACGTTCTCGCCGGTTTTCGACACCGTCTCGACCCTCAACGCCTCACAGTCCGCGGCCGCGTCTTCGGCCAGCATCCGCGCCACACGGTCAGCGAACGCGCGGAACGTCTCGTTTCTGGCGACAAAATCCGATTCGCAATTCGTTTCGAGAAGCAAGCCCAGCCGCGCACCCGGCAGAATGCACTGAGAGATCACACCCTCGCGCGCTTCGCGCAGAGCCTTCTTGGCTGCGGTGGCGGCGCCGCGCTTGCGCAACAAATCGATCGCGGCCTCCAAGTCACCTTTCGTTTCGACCAAGGCGTTCTTGCACTGCATCATCCCGGCGTTGGTCATCTCGCGCAGTTTGACAATCAGACTCGCTGTAATCTCTGCCATAATAATCCTCGGGCGCGTATTTCAATTCAGTCGGAAGAAGAACTCTGCGGCCCCAAACGCCTGCCTATCACACAGGCACTGGGGCGGCAACCGCCGCGGGGGCGGACGGCGTCGCGGTATCCTGAACCGCGGGCTGTAGCGGCTCAGCCGATGCCACGGGCGTCGTAGCCGGCGCCGAAGTCGGAGCGCTCCCCGGCGCAATACCAGCGGCTTGCCCCTGTTGTATTTCCTTTCGGCCGTACTTGGCCTCGAATTCGGCGCGCGCCTGCACGATAGCTTGGGCGACGACAGCCAAGATCATGCGGATTGAGCGGATGGCGTCGTCGTTGCCCGCGATGGGATAATCGGCCAGGTTCGGATCGCAATTAGTATCCACTATCGCGACGACGGGTATTTTGAGGCGGCGGGCCTCGGCCACGGCGTTGTGTTCGCGACGCATGTCGATGATAAACAAACCTGCCGGGACTTGTTCCATCGCCCGAATGCCGTCGAGATTCTTCACCAACCGTGCCAGTTCCCTGCGGAGCCGCGATCCTTCCTGTTTGCCAAAATGGTCGATCGTTCCATCAGCGGCCAGTTTTTCGATCTCGCGCAGCCGGCCCATCGAGCGTTTGATGGTCTTCATGTTGGTAAGCGTGCCGCCAAGCCAACGCTCGACCACATAGGGCTGACCACAGCTCTTCGCGGTTTCCTTGACGGCCTCTTGCGCCTGCTTTTTCGTTCCGACGAAAAGAATCTGACCTCCACGCCCGATCTGCCCTCGCAAGAACTCACAGGCCGTGTCCAATTGCGCCAGGCTCTTGCTCAGGTCGATGATGTGGATGCCATTGCGGGTGTCGAAGATAAAGGGTTTCATCTTCGGGTTCCATCGTCGGGTCTGGTGACCGAAATGAACACCCGCGTCGAGCAATTCCTTGATGCCAATGCTTATCACAAGTTTCCGTTGGTTGTCAGCGCGCGCGACATAGTATATCCCGCTCGCCATCCCGCGGAACACGGGATTCTTATTCAGTGTTGTTGTGGCCGCCAGTGTCCACTCGGACACCGTACTTACTGGCCGTTCCGTTCCTCGCAACGCGCGGGTCAACCCAGGCCTCCGCCGCGGCGAAAGAGTGTGGAAGATAGCATGCTCAGCCCAACGCGCAACCTCTATTTGGTGGAGTCCTTCATGGGCTCACTGTTTGTGTTTGTGTGTCCTTGACAGCCATGCTGAACAGTCAGCACAATACTCTCACCATGAAAACGAACCCCCGCTCGCGCGGTGCTTGGGCGCTCGCTGCCTTCTGCGTTGGCTGCCTAGTGTTGCCAGCTTCTGGAGCCGATTGGCCACAGTGGCGCGGTGCGAATCGAGATGCCAAAACAACTGCTTTCAAGCCGCCACAGTCATGGCCCGGGGAGCTGACCCAGAAGTGGAAAGTCGCAGTCGGGCGGGGCGATGCTTCTCCGGCGCTCCTAGGAGACAAGGTTTTCGTGTTTGCGCGCGACGACGGCGGCGAGGTAGCGCTCTGTCTCGATGCCGAGACGGGCAAGGAAGTCTGGCGTGACAAGTACGAAGCCGCCCCTGCCAGCGAACCGATGGGCAGGCACCCCGGCCCGCGGAGCTCGCCTACAGTCGTCGAGGGTAAAATGCTCACTTATGGAGTGCGGGGCACGCTCTCATGTCTTGATGCGGGAACGGGCAAAATGCTGTGGCGCAAGAACGATTTCAGCGAGTCCGCGCCTCGGTTTTTCACGGCCTCCTCACCGTTGGTAGCAGATGGCGTTTGCATTGGGCAGCTTGGCGGCGAGGAAAAAGGCGGGATCGTCGCGTACGATCTAGCGACCGGCAACGAGAAGTGGAAATGGACCGACGACGGCAGCGCCTACTCATCGCCTGTTTCAGCTACAATTGGAGGAACGAAGATGGTCGTGGCGTTGACGGCTAGGCGGATTGTCGGTGTGAGTCTGGCGGACGGCAAGCTCCTGTGGGAGGCGCCGTTTGCGCCTCAACAAAGAGCGTACAATGCAGCCACGCCAATCGTCGACGCGGATACTGTAATCTACGCCGGGGCCGGCCGAGGCACCAAGGCAGTCAAGATCGAGAAGACGGGCGACACTTTCGCGGTCAAGGAACGCTGGAGCAATCCTGACAATGCCGTCCAGTTTAACACGCCGGTTCTAAAGGACGGGCGGCTCTACGGCATAGCTCAGAACGGATCGCTGTTCTGCCTTGATGCCGGGGAAGGGAAGACGCTGTGGACCGCCCCATTCGGCAAACGCGATTTCGGATCAGTAGTCGATGCCGGTGCCGTGCTCATGGCACTGACTCCCCAAGCGGAGTTGGCCGTGTTCGATCCGAGCGACAAGGAGTACGAGAAGCTCGCAAGCTACAAAGTCGCCGACAACGAAACGTACGCATATCCCGTGGTGTCGGGTAATCGCGTGTTCATCAAGGACCAGGATTCGCTCATACTCTATGCTATTCAGTGAGGCGGCGCGGGAACAGTCCAAACAGACAATCGCACATCTGTGAAGAATCCAAAATCAGCTTCAATCCTTGTCCAACCCTTTCGCCGGCTTACTCGGCGCTATTTCCTGGCAAGCGCAGGCGCGGCGGCGGCTTCGATCACCATCCTGAAATCGTCGCTGGCCAGCGCATCGGATGCTGGCGGCAGTATCAACCTAGGGCTGATCGGTTGCGGCGGAAGGGGCAAATGGATCGCCGATCTGTTTGCCAAGCACGGCGGGTATCGGGTCGTGGCCGTGTTCGACTACTTCGCCGATCGCGCTAACGAGGCGGGTGACAGACTTGGCGTTGGGGCGGCGAGCCGGTACACGGGCTTGCTTGGCTACAAACGAATGCTGGACCAAAAAGGACTCGAAGCCGTGGCGATCGAGAGTCCGCCCTATTTTCATCCCGAGCAGGCTGCCGCGGCGGTCGAAGCTGGGAAGCACGTTTATCTGGCCAAGCCAATTGCGGTGGACGTGCCAGGGTGTTTGTCGGTCGCCGAAAGCAGCAAGCAGGCCACAACGCGCAAAGTCTGTTTCCTGGCGGACTTCCAGACGCGGGCTAATCCCGCCTACCAGGAGGTCGCGCGTCGTATTCACCAGGGCCAGATAGGGCGTCTGATCAGTCTCGACGCAGGCTATTACTGCGACCTTTATTTTGCGGCCATGGACGCCGAGTACCGCAAGAACCGGCAGCAACCCGAATCCCGGCTCCGCGCATGGGCGGTTGATCGCGTCCTGTCCGGCGACGTGATTACCGAACAGAACATCCACGCGCTCGACGTGGCGACCTGGTTTGCCAACGCCGATCCGATCAAGGCGTACGCGACTGGGGGACGGACGCGCGATTTTTTGGGTGATTGTTGGGACCACTACGCGGGGATTTTTTTCTTCCCGAACGATCTTCCTGTGAGTTTCAGTTCCAAGCAGGTTGGTTATGGCTACGACGACATCATGTGCCGTGCCTACGGGGAAAGCGGCACTGTCGAGACGCATTATTCCGGAAAAGTCACGCTGCGCACACGCGACGACGCTTTCAACGGTGACACACGCAACCTTTATCTCGAGGGCGCGGTCGCCAACATCGCCACGTTTCACCGGTGCATAAGCGCTGGCGATGCGTCAAATCCAACCGTAGCGCCAAGCGTCAGAAGCAATCTGACCACCGTACTCGGCCGTATGGCCGCCTACAAGCAAGGCGAGGTCACATGGAAGGAAATGATGCAGGCGGCTGAGAAATGGCACTTTGACACCAAAGGGCTCAGGACTTGACCGACTCCAGGTTGCGCCGCCGGTCGAGCTTACGCCAGTTTCACGGCCGTGCCGCTGGCGGTGACCATGAGCATGCTGCCATTCGCGCCCAGCACCTCATAGTCCAGGTCCACGCCGACCACCGCGTCCGCGCCGAGTTTCGAGGCGGCCTCCTCCATTTCACGGATCGCTGTTTGCCGCGCGTCGGCGAAGACTTTCTCGTACGAACCTGACCGTCCGCCCACAACGTCACGGATGGACGCGAACAGGTCGCGAAACAAGTTGGCTCCAACCACGGATTCGCCAGTGACAATACCCATGTACTCTCGGATCACGCGGCCCTCAAGAGACGGTGTAGTGCTAGTAATCATATGCGTTTTCATTCTCGCACACTACCGTCGCGCGCAAAGTGCAAAAGCCCGTCGCATTTGTAATGTCAGACCGCGAAAGGGCTAATGCGTCGGTGTGGCGCGCCTGGGCAAATTGAGCTAGTCTTGGGGCGTGCAGAACGTGGTGTTACTGACGCTTCGGACGCCAAGAGCGTGTGATGTGCACAAGGCCAATAAACGGCACCGACAGATGCTGCCTGGCCAGCTCGCGGCTCTAGCTCTGGCAATTGCGCTTGCCGCTTTTGCGTGTTCGGCCGCCGACTCTAAGACCTCAGCCAAACTAGTGCTCGAAGCGAAAGTCGCGCGTCCTGGCGAAACCGTGCTGGCGGGCATAGTGCTCGAAACCGCGCCGGGTTGGCATACGTACTGGCGCAACCCGGGTGAGTCTGGTCTGGCGACCACGGTCGAGTGGGTACTTCCGCCTGGAATCAGCGCCGGCGAAATCCTCTGGCCGCCCCCGGAAGAACACAAGGCCGGCGGTTTTACCACGTACGTTTACCACGGACGGACAATGCTGCTGGTGCCGCTAAGCATCGCCAGCAACACACCTGCCGGGCCATGCGAGATTCGCGCCCGCGTCGACTGGCTTGAATGCGAGGAAGCTTGCGTGCCCGGTCAGGGCGAGGTGACAACCCGGCTCATAATCGGGGCGGAAAACGAGCCATCGTCCGAGTCAGCACACGTCGCTTTGTGGAAGAGCCGTATCC
>JAXDCU010000312.1:0-5463 GCA_034677645.1 Verrucomicrobiia bacterium | reverse complement strand
GATCCACATGCTTGTCGAGCGGTTCTGATACGCATGTCATCTGAGCCGCGCGCGTGAGCAAGCGACGGGGAGAGCGATGCGTGACGCGTGATAGGTGAGAGGTGAAACCGGTTACCTGTTATCGGTTAAAGAGGTTGACAGAGCCGCGCGCGTGAGCAAGCGGCCGTGGAGGAGCGCGCCTTATTCTGGAGGCGGCACGAGCCTGAGCCGAAAGAATGAAGTCTTCCCGCGGGAGTCAGGAACAGTCAGTTGTTGGCCGTCGGTGGGGCCGCCAACAATCTGGAAATCAGGTTGACTAAGCGAAGAAGTGCGCTCGACCGAGTACCAGTGCACGCGCTTGTAGGTGCCAGCGATTTTGTCATAGACCTCACTAGCTGGGCCGTGCCAGCGGATGACCAAGTGGCCGTCGATCCGGGTGACACCGCGGATTTGTGGCTTGGGACGGAAACCGATCACGCCGCGCGGCGGAAGGTTGTCTTTCGGATCGGGCATCCATGAACTGAATTCCCAGTTTCGGAACACGGTATCGTCGATGCCCCAGCTAAATCGCAGGTGGGCTTGCTCCGTGCCTTCCGAGTCGACCCTGTAACCGTAAGCGAGCACGCCATGCAGGTCGGGGTTTGCGCGCGGCATCAGGTCACGGGGCTGAGAAGTGTTGTAGGGGTCTTGCAGAAAGATGAGGACCGGGTAGCCGGCCTGGATTTCAGCTTTCAGATCGCTGAATGTGAAACCCGAGCCAGGCGGGACCATCGAGTTCACGTCAACCAGTTGAGAGAAGACGTCCGCCTCGTAGCCCCGATAGTTGGCCCAGGCGCGCAGTCCGGACTGCAGGTCACGCGCCGGTAAACCGGCAGCGGCGCTGGGCGTGAAATTGACGCGCCGTTGTCCTGACGCATCGAAGTAGTTGAAAACGTACCCGTCGATATTGCCGTCGCACTCGCCGTTTTGGTTAGTCCAGCGGTTTTGGTTCTGGCCCGTGAAATCCCCGATGCAGTCAGGGGTGTGCTCCGTTCTGCCCTCAGTCACGTACGGATCGGGCTCAGTTCTCTGGTAATCGATATAATAGTCGTCCACATGACCGGGTTTGTTCCACGGGCGCCCGTCGCGTCCGGCCTCCGAGGCCCAGAGCGCGGCTATGTGATAATTGGAGCCGATGCTGTTGAGGGGGGCGACGCCGCCACCAGTTGGGCCGGTGTAGAAATCCGGGAAACCGTGTCGGTCCCAGTAACCGGCCAGATTGCCACACGCCGTTCCGAAGCAGCCATCGTACCAGTTGTAGTCCGGCACGCCAGTTATGTAGACCTCTTCCTGCGCGACACAACAGGCCGCGCAAAGCAAGACCGCGGCCAACGCGCCTAGCCCGAGTATCGCGCAACGCGGCCGAGCCGCAACCAAACGCGCCCGCCTTGTCACGAGAGGCCTAGGGCTCTGGAGCCGCGCTTTCCGCCGCGCCGCGGAGCGTGGGTCGCGAATGAAATGCAGAGCATCGGTCATAAACAACGCCCAGCATCACGCATTCCTTGCATCTCGTCCAAT
The DNA here is from genome assembly GCA_034677645.1 of Verrucomicrobiia bacterium. Classification (GTDB taxonomy): domain Bacteria; phylum Verrucomicrobiota; class Verrucomicrobiia; order Limisphaerales; family J093; genus JAAYVR01. The sequence goes on along the minus strand of JAXDCU010000312.1, from coordinate 3,927 downwards.
TCAAACGAGATTGCAGCGGCGGCTCGAAGCAGGGACAATCCCCGGTTCAGGACCGCGGCGCCGCGTTCGGCGCGCGCTCTGTGCCATGCGGCGCTTGCATAAACAGCTCAGCGAGTGGGGCAGCTTCATCAAGCTGTCGCACACGCTGTTTGCTCTGCCTTTTGCGCTAGCGTCGATGGCGGTCGCTGCGCGGGACAACCGCGGCTGGCCAGGGTGGAGGACTTTTGGGTTGGTGCTTGCGGCGGTGTTGTGCGCCCGAACGTGCGCCATGGTGTTCAACAGAATCGTCGACCGGCGCTTCGACGCGGCGAATCCGCGGACGGCGGACCGGCATCTGCCTAAGGGTCGGGTGTCGCTCGCCGTGGCGTGGTTTCTGTGTTTGATCAGCGGGGCCGGGCTGGTTGTGGTCAGCTATCTTCTGAACACGGTGTGCTTCGTCCTGTCTCCGGTGGCACTGGCGATTGTCTGTTTCTATTCGCTGACGAAGCGGTTTACTGACTACACGCACGTGTTTCTGGGGGTGGCGCTGGCTTTGGCGCCGCTTGGCGCATGGCTCGCGGTAACTGGGAGCTTTGACTTCCTGCCAGTACGCGATGGCTCTCTTTCGCTACGGCACAGCGCGGTGTTGCCGTTGTTGTTGGCGGTGGCCGTGGTGTTCTGGCTGATTGGGTTCGACGTGATCTATTCGATCCAGGATTACGAATTCGACCGAGCGCACCGGTTGCATTCGCTGGTGGTGCGTTGGGGAGTGATTAACGCCCTCAAAGCGGCGTTTCTGGCGCACTTGATCATGTGGGTAACCCTTGGTGTGTTCGGTTTCCTCGCCCGCTTCTGGGTGGCATACCTGGTGGGGCTCGTGGTAATAATGGCCTGCCTCGTCGTCGAGCATTGGCTGGCGCGCAAGCGCAGTCTGGGTTGGATTCAAACCGCGTTCTTCCGGCTTAACGCGCTGATCAGTACCGTTTTCCTGGTCGTGACCGTGGCGGAAGTGGCGTTTCCCCGGTTCCGCTTGGCGTGGCAATGAAATCCTTAATCGAACAGAGCGAACTCGCCGACCTTCACGCGCCCGTCGCCGAGGGCCGCCGCCTCACCGACGCCGAAGCGCTTCGCCTGTTTGAAAGCCGGGACCTGAACGGGTTGGGCGCGTTGGCCAGAATTGCCACGGACAGGAAAGTGGGGCGTCGCGCCACTTACGTAGTTAACCGGCACATCGACTACTCGAACTACTGCGTCCTGAGATGTCAGTTCTGCTCGTTTGCCAGACAGAAGAGCAACGGCGACGGATTCGAGCTAACGGTTGACCAGATCGTGGACCAGGCGCGCGGGGCGGTGGCGGCTGGGGCGACCGAGCTTCACATAGTGGGCGGCCTACATCCTTCGCTACCGTTCGACTATTATCTGGAGATGCTGAAAGCGCTTAGGGCTCTGGACGCTGGGCTGCGGCTCAAGTGTTTCACCGCAATTGAGGTGCGGCACATGGCCGCTCTGGCTCGACGGTCAATCCGCGTCGTTCTGGAGGCGTTGCGCGCGGCGGGCCTCGATGCGCTCACTGGCGGAGGAGCCGAGATATTCGAGCCAACCGTGCGGGATGCCATCGCGAAGGGCAAGGAATCGGCCGAGGAATGGTTGGAAGTGCATCGGACGTGGCACGGGATGGGTGGCCGGAGCACATGCACCATGCTCTATGGCCACATCGAGTCACTGGCCGACCGCGTCGATCACCTGCGGCGGCTGCGGGCGTTGCAGGATGAGACTGGCGGATTCACTGGCTTTGTGCCGCTGCCATACCAGCCGAAACACAACAGACTGACCGTTCAAAAGCCGCCTACGGGCTTCGACACGCTCCGTACGATGGCGATCAGTAGGCTCTACCTGGACAACATCGATCACATCACCGCCTACTGGGTGGGCCTCGGAATGAAGCTAGCTCAACTCGCATTGAGCTTTGGCGCCGATGACCTGCATGGCACAATACACGAGGAGCACATCTTCCACATGGCCGGCGCCACTTCACCGCAGCATCAGACCGCTGAAGCGATGGTCCGTGCCATTCGGGAAGCCGGCCGCGAACCGGTGCAGCGTGACACTTACTACGAAGCGGTAAACTCCAAGGAACACCTCCGAGCGACTGACGAGTCTCAGGGCGGTGCGCGGTCGGAGTTGCTCAAACGTGATTTGGCAACCGGATATGGAGGACATGATCCCGGCCAACAACCCTCATGAACGCCGCGCCATCAAGCATGACAAGACACAGTACTGACAATGACCTCCGCATCGGATCGGTCCGCTATTTGAACGCCGTCCCTCTCAACCGCGGGCTCGAAGGTGAAGCGCGCCTCGGCACACCGGCTCAACTGGCCGAGTGGCTGAGGAATGGCGAGGTTGACGCGGCGCTAGTCAGCGTGGCGGAGGTGCTTCGCAACGGGCAGTACGATTTGCTGGATGGTATTGCGCTAGCCTCGCATGGGCCTGTGCTTAGCGTGTTCTTGGCGCACCGTCCGCCACTGGAAAAACTGACCGAAGTTCACTTGGACCCAGCGTCGATCACGGGCACGACCCTTCTCCACATCTTGTTGGCCGAGCGCGGTCTTCGACCCAAGACGCGCCCTTTGACAAGTTATGAGAGCGTGGGCGATCTCGACGCGGTTCTGCTTATCGGCGATGTGGCGCTCGATTTCATCTGGGAGCCGCATCCGCATCAGATATGGGACCTCGGTCAGGCGTGGTACGAACTCACCGGCCTGCCGTTCGTATTTGCCGCGTGGGCTCTTCGTCGCGGCATGAATCAGGCACGGATGTGCGAGAGACTCCGGCGAGCACACAACCGCGGCATGGCGGAGTTGGACCAGATCATCGCGGAACGCACTGAGTACGACGTTGCGTTTCGCAGCCGGTATTATCGGATGTGCATGAAATTCGGTCTAGGCGCCGCGGAGAAGAATGGGGTGGCGCGGTTTGGCGAGTACATGGTCAGGCATGGGCGCGGTCCGGTGTATTCGCCGCGGTTTGTCGGGTGAGAGCCGCTCTTGGAGTTTGTACCTGGGGCGTACTCGAACCGTTCCAGCGCGGGTTATACTCGGCCCGGCGTCACACTAGACTGGCCGAGTCCTCGTCCAGAAAGAGCGCGCAGTGCCCCTGCTCCCTGAGGATCGAGGCCGGGCAGACGGTCGTCACCGGGCCCGAGAGCGCGCCGCGCACCGCTTGGGCTTTGCGCTTTTCGGGGACCACGCAAACCATCTTCCTGGCTGAGCACAACGCGGGAATCGTCAGGGTAAATGCGTACTGAGGCACAGCCGCGAGCGTTGGGAAGCAGCCTTCTCCGACCTGTTGCTGGCGGCAGACCTCGTCAAGTTTGACCAGCTTCACCAGTGAAGGATCGGCAAAATCCGCCACGGGCGGGTCGTTGAAAGCGATGTGTCCGTTTTCCCCAATGCCCAGGCAGCACAAATCGATAGGGTGGGTTCCGAGCAGACGCGCGTAGCGACCGCACTCCTTCAGCGGTTCAGACGCATCGCCATCAATGTAGTGGAACGCGCCGGGGTGAACGATCGCTTCGACACGCTCGCGCATGAACCGGCGGAAACTGGCTGGGTGGTCCGCGCTCATTCCTAGGTACTCGTCCATGTGAAACAACACAAGGCGAGACCAGTCGATCCCCGGCAGCCCGACAAGAACTTCGAGGAATCGCACCTGTGAACTGGCGGATGCGAGTATCACGGCCGCAGTCTTTTGACGGGACAACGCTTCTCGAACATGCGCATGCGCTGTTGCCGCGGCATCGCGGGCCATGAGCTCGGACGACTCATGAATCCGCACGGCAAGAGCGCCAGCCTTGAACTCACGCATAGGTTTCACCGGTTCGACACTTGTGGACATGGCGGAGCTAAGTGGTCATGAACGCAAATACGGTGACGTTCGTTGCGCCCA
>JAXDCU010000311.1:0-4644 GCA_034677645.1 Verrucomicrobiia bacterium | reverse complement strand
TCCCGCTCTACTGTCGAACCGCGGGAACATCTGACGCGGTGCTTGCATTTGGCGGCGGGCATCCCCATTGTTGGCGTGTTCGATGTCATTCGGCCGCGGAGCCGCACGAGCTCCCATGTGCCGACTTGGGCGATGAGCACACCATCAGAAATCGAGTTGGACTTGGACTTGCAGCTTCTGCCGGCCTGGGCTCGAGAACCCGCAAGCGCCAACCGCTTTGCCAAGTACGAGGGGGGCCATGAGGATGACCGCCGTGGACGGGGATCGCATTTCCGCGTACGCGACGGCATGGACGAGCCCTTTCCACGACGCGACCGCGCCCGACAGGACGGTCAGCGGCGAGGCGCTCCGGGTCGGGAACGGCGCGGTGGACGTGGCGCGCGTCTTGCCAGCCCCGCTGATCGGCGCGCGGAAGAGCAGCGCCGTGAGCTGGTCGAGCCGCCAGTGCCTTTGCCCGAGCTAAACGTCGATTTCGTGGCTGAGGAGCGGGGCGTGGATTCGCTGGCGAGACAGATCAAGCTACGTGGGCGAGCTTACCCGCTTTTCGAAATTGCGATGCTGGTTCTGAAGTCGCCTGACAGGTATCAGGTCCGTTTCAGCGTTCGGCGGGGCGAAGATGGCAATCCGTTGCAGCAGCTTTTTGTCTGCACGCTGGATGAGTCGCTATGGCTGAGCCAGGAGGAGTTGGTCGATCACATAATGCGCCGGCATTTCGGGACGTTTTACCAGACGGAGAAAGTGGCGATTGAGCCGCCGAAGGGCACCTATACGTTTGTTGCGCAGTGCGGAATGAGCGGAATCGTGTTGGGTCCTCCGAACTACCACGATTACCAAGCCAAGCTTCACAGACTGCATGCCGAACGTTTCTCTCGCATGCCGTTCGATGTGTTCAAGTCCAGGGTCAAGATCGTGCGGGACGAGACTGTGGTGAAGCGGTGGATAGAAGAGCAGAGTTGGCGGCTCGAGTTTGTGGGCCTGAACGTGCCCGAGCCGGTCAAGCTGCCCACGCGTGAGGAAGTGGAGCAGCACTTCAGGTCGGTTCACCTTCCGAATCTAGTGCGAGTGGCTGACGAGTACCTGTTGCCAGCGGGCGCCAAGCACCCGTTTATGTCGAGAGGCTTGCACCTTCTGCTCCGGCGCGCGACTGAAGACCAACGGCGTTTCCCGCTCCGCCTGGCTACTAAACTCAGCCAGCAGTTCGCTGCGCGGGGTCTCCAGTTCTTCAAGGTCAACCGCGCTGTTCATGTCTGCGTGGCCAGACCGCATTACCTTGATTTGGCCAACACCGTTGTGTCCGAGAATGTCCAGCGGATTATCGAGTTCGTAAACAGCCACCCAGGAATCACAAGACGCCAACTGCTCGACGCCCTCGCGCCAGCACCCGAAACGCCCACGCCAGTGGCTGCCGCGCCCGCCTCGGACTCAGTTTCTCAAACCGCGGAGGCCGCGGCGCCCGCGGCGCCCGCGGCGCAAGCAACCGCCGTCGAGCCTCCATCGCCAACGCCAGAACAGACGGCGGTCATCTCCGATTTGCACTGGCTGATTCACCAAGGCCACATCATCGAGTTCCACGACGGTCATATCGAGATGGCAAGGCAACCCAAACCCAGGCCAACTCCCTTGCCCGCCAAGGAGCCCAGTGCATCCGCCGAGCCCGCGGGCGCGGCTGATGTTGGCGGCTCAACGCCAGCGGAAAAACCAACCGAGCTGAGGGCCACTCAATCTCCGATCGAGCCAGTCGCTGCTGAGATTTCGCAGCCCGGCACCGTGGCAATCGAGGCTCCGGCGGTCATGGAGCCGACTCCGACGCCCCCAGGCGAGCCCGTTGCTGGAGAGACACCTGCGTCGACGAGCGGGGCTCCGGTCGATCCGACATCAGCCCCCTAGCCCGCGTATTTCGGAGCGCGGCGAAGCCGCAACCGGACGATCCGGTCGAGGAGATCGCGACGTTGCATCGCAGCTCCTTCTCCACGTCGTGCTGTATGCGATCGACGATTCAACGTGGTCGGACAACCAATTCTTCGACGATCGCGTGAGCTGGCAGCTTGACGCACAAAAGCACGCAAGCGGCGACGTCTTCGGCTCGCAGCATTCTGGCCCGGGCCGCGGCATCGGGCGGTTGCGGGCGCTTATCGAGCAGTGGGGTGTCGATGTCTCCAGGGAAGATCGCGCATGCTCGGATTCCGCGGGTGCGCTCTTCGGCGTTTATGCTCTGGGTAAGGCCGGCCAGGCCGAACTTGGACATGGCGTAACCTGGGCCGGCCTTTGGGCTGGCGGACTTGCCCGCGTCGGAAACAACGTTGACGATCGTGCCAGACCCACGAGCGCGCATCTGAGGCAGGAATGCTTGTATGCAGTAGTAGGCTCCGTTCAGGTTGGTGTCCATCATCGCGCGGTAGTCTTGGATCGACAAAACATCGAGTGCCCTGCGCTGCACGTTTGTGCCTGCGCAGTTCACCAGCACCTCCACCCCGCCCAGCTCGGCCAGAATCCGCTTCGCGGCCTGGTTGACCGCCTCAATGTCGCTGACATCGCAAATGAAGCAGTGACACGACGCCCGGTGCGGACCTGCCCACTGGCATGTTGTTTCGAGCGTTTCGATGCGCCGCCCGACCAGCGCGACAGTCCAACCCTCGGCCGACAAGGCAAGTGCCACGGCCTGGCCAACGCCGCTGCCGGCCCCAGTTACAACCGCGATGCGCTTCATACACGCGATGCCTAGCGCCTTGGCGCCTTTGAAATCAAGCGCTAACTAGCAGACTCAACTGACTAAACCGCGCAATCGTTCCAACCTCCAGCTACAACTCGACCCACTGCCCGGTCTCGGCGGATCGCACTGTCGCATCCATCACCGCCTGGACGCGCGCGCCGTCGTGGAACGTCGCGTCGCAGGGTCGCCGCTGACGGATCGCATCGACGAATTCCCATGCCTGATCGTAACGGAAAGTGACCAGAGGATCGCCGATTCGCGGATCGCGCGGGCTGTCGGGCCATCGCCAGTACTCCTCCGGTACTGGCAAGGGCTCGATTCCGGGCCCGCCCGTCCGTCCGGTTTGGAGCTGGTCCCACGAATTGGTGCTGAAGATGAATGACCGCTCGCTGCCGTTGAGTTCGACGCTGTCAAGGCTGCGCCAACTTTCGTTGCGACCGCTAGCGAGCTTGCTGCTTTCGAGAACGCCGGTCGCGCCGTTTTCGAACTCGGCGAGCACCGCTACCCAGTCGTCAAGCTCGCTGGCCACGCCGCCGCGGACGGGAACCAGCCTCTTGAGATTGGCCACCAGACGCCGCATGGGGCCAACCAGCACGTGGGCAAAGTCAATGCGGTGACTCAACATGTCTCCAAGCTCCCCTGTCCCAGCCAGGGCTTTGACCTGACGCCATCCCAGATTGCGTTCGCCCCAGTCCTGCAGTCTGCAAGACCTGTAATGGTAAGGCTCTCCGAGGTCACCACGCCCGACCAGATCGCGCAGGTATCGCATCGCGGGCACGAACCGGTAGGTGAAAGCCGTCATGTGTCGCACACCGGCGCGGTCCGCCTCGTCCGCCATTGTTCGAGCCGTTGACGCGTCGAGGGCAATCGGTTTTTCGCACAGGACATGTTTACCATTCGCTATTGCAGCCAGTGCTATCGGCGCGTGCGCGTGGTTGGGGGTGGCGACGATTATGGCGTTCACGTCGTCGCGTTTGACTATCTCATCATAGTTAGTCGACGCAACCCGGACACCGGTCTGTTGACGGGCGCGTTCGAGCACCCGCGGGTCGGAATCGCAAAGAGCGACCAAGCGCGTGTCGGGGCAAAGGCGGAGACCTGGCACATGGTTTTGGAGGCTGATTCCGCCGCATCCGACAATGGCGACACCCAAAGAGCTCATGTGTTTCCGAGTACGCGACTGGTCGTGATGCGACTCATGCGGGTTCTTCCGTTTTTTTTGGCTCTGGAGGGCGAGGGGGGCTTTCAGCGGCCAAACCCGTGTCGCGCAGCCGCAGAGTCTCGGCTACGAACAAGCTCCTGGCTGATTCATCCAATGGCCGGCCTTGGGCTGAACACCATTTCACCAGTTCGGCCACGCGCGCGGGCACGCGCTCGACCTTGTATCCCTTCTCCTGCAGGAACGCTTCCGTCTGCTCGGCCGCGACCCGCCACTCCTCATAAGTCGGCTCAAGTGCTTCAGGGTCCGCCGCGAGGCTATGCAGCAACGGCCACTCGTGCCGCTCGTACCATGCAATACCGGTAAGGATTCCTGCCATTGCTCAAGTTGTATTCGCGCAGGTCGGTGGCGAACGATCGCGCCGCCCCGCGCGGTGACACCGTGGCATTGCAGAGTCCAGTTCCACTCCAAGTCAAGCGGGAAACAACAGGGCGCGCCGCGGCTTCTTGAGAGCGGGAAGTCTGAACTCGCTTTTCGTCTGGTATTGGCTACAAGTCATCGCCGTGATGAACATGATCCAGATCGCCAGGACCATATCGACCAGCGTCGCAATGACCGCACTTGCCCTTGCCTCGGCCTCCGTAACGATCGTCCAAAGTCCCGACCGGACATTGACCAACAACCACTACGTTGGCTATCGCGCTCCGCTGCAGCCATCACCACTGATCAAACTCCCAGTCGGCGCCGTGAAGCCGGAAGGGTGGTTGCGTCGGCA
>JAXDCU010000310.1:0-4799 GCA_034677645.1 Verrucomicrobiia bacterium | reverse complement strand
CAACTTGAACTGCAGGCATCAGGGTTCCACGGGCATCTGGCCGATGTGAGCGGTTTTGTCAGAAAGACGAACAACGCTTGGCTGAGCCCCACTGGCGAAGGCGAACACGGGTGGGAAGAAGTGCCTTACTGGCTAAAAGGCTTTGGCGATTGCGCGTACCTGCTTGAAGACAAGACTCAAGTGGACGAGGCGCGAGTGTGGATCGAGGCAGCTATCCGATACCAGCGCGAGGACGGGTACTTTGGCCCGCGGCAAGGGCTAAAGAGCACGGTGGGCAGCACAACCGGCAAGTACGATCTGTGGCCCAACATGGTTATGCTGATGTGCCTGCAGTCGCACTACGAGGTGAGTGGCGACCGGCGCGTACTGGACCTCATGCGGCGTTACTTCAAGTGGGAATTGAGCATCCCGGACGAGCATTTCTTACCGCCCTATTGGCAGAGAATCCGGGCCGGTGACAATCTGCACAGCGTTCACTGGTTGTACAATCACACCGGCGAGCCATGGCTGCTCGAGCTGGCCGAGAAGATTCACGGGCACACCGCTAATTTCACCGACGGCCTTCCCGACTGGCACAACGTCAATATCTCGCAGGCGTTCGGTGGGCCGACGTTCTTCTGGGTCCAATCGCGCGACCCGAAGCATCTCGCCGCCTCGGAGCGGAATTGGCAGACCATCCGCGACATGTACGGCCAGGTGCCCGGCGGGATGTTCGGCAGCGACGAGAACTGCAGGCCCGGCCACACCGACCCGCGGCAGGCCATCGAGACATGCGGCATGGTCGAGATGATGTTCTCGTGCGAACGCCTCCTTAACATCACCGGCAATCTGGTCTGGGCGGACCGCTGTGAGGATGTAGCCTTCAACTCATTGCCCGCCGCATTGACCTGGGATTTCAAGGCGCTCCGGTACCTGACTTCACCGAATCAGGTCCAGTCTGACCGCGGTGACAAGTGTCCTGGCGTGCAGAACTGCGGACCGATGTTCCATTTCAATCCGTACGATCATCGGTGCTGCCAACACAACTATGGGCACGGCTGGCCCTATCTGGTTGAACACTCTTGGATGGCCACCCCCGGCAACGGCCTTGCCGTGCTGTTCTATGCGCCTACAACCGTCCATGCCACGGTCGGGAATGGCGCGCGCGTGACGGTCAAGGGCAGCACCCACTACCCCTTCGACGAGCAAATCCAGTTCACGTTCGCGGCGCCTCGTCCAGTCAGTTTCCCGCTCTACCTGCGCGTACCTGGCTGGTGCTCCAATCCGGCGCTCAAGATCAACGGAGTCGCCGAGCCCATATCAGCTCGCCCGCTCGCGTTCATCCGGATCGATCGCGAATGGCGCAACGGCGATAGCGTGAGCCTGACGCTGCCGATGACTCTTTCGTTGCGCACGTGGACGGGCAATCACAACAGCGTGTCGGTGGATCACGGTCCGCTGACATACTCGCTCCGTGTTGGTGAGAAATGGGTATGCCAGGGCGGGACCGACCGATGGCCGGCGTGGGAGGTTTATCCGACATCTCCGTGGAACTATGGTCTATTGCTCGAAGCCACGCCGGCGTCGTCATTCGAAGTCGTCAGGAAACCATGGCCCGACTCCAACACCCCGTTCACTCCCGAGCACGCGCCCATCGAACTGCGAGCAAAGGGCCGGCGCATCGTGGAATGGCAGGCCGACGAGCGCGATCTGGTCAATCCACTCCAGGATAGCCCCGTCTTGTCCGATCAACCAACCGAACCCATCACGCTCATACCGATGGGGGCCGCGCGGCTCCGTATTTCTTCCTTTCCCGTGGTTGGGGCTGGTCCTGGCGCGCGTCGTTGGAAGGCGCCGCCGGCCCTGTTGCCGTACAAAGCGACGGCTTCGCATTGCTGGCAGAGCGACACCGTGACGGCTTTAAAGGACCAGCAAGTGCCACGCGGTTCGAGCGACCAGACGATCAAGCGTTTCACTTGGTGGGACCACAAAGGGACGATCGAATGGGTGCAATACGAGTTCGATCAGGCCAAGACGATGTCAGCCGTGAAAGTCTTTTGGTTCGACGACACACCGGGCGGCGGCTGCGCGCTTCCCGAATCGTGGCGCGTTCTCTACCGGAGCGGCAACGACTGGAAAACCGTCGCCAATCCCAAGGGTGAGCCAGTGGCCCGAGACAAGTTCAACCGCCTCGCGTTCGACCCTGTCGAGACAACCGCGCTTCGTCTGGAGGTGCAGCTCAGGCAAGGCAGCTCAGCGGGCATTCTGGAATGGCAGATCGAATAGGAAGCGCGGCGCCTGCCCGCGTGGGAAACGCGGGCCGGCGTCGCTTCACGGCGCCTGCAACTCGTAGTTCAAAACCGACAAGCAGTACAGAGCGGCCGTGTCGCTGCGAAGCACCCGCGGCCCAAGGGTGATAGGCGCCGCGCCGCTGGACTGGATCGCCATTAGTTCCGCCGAAGTGAAATCGCCTTCGGGTCCGATCCAGACGGCCACGTCAGAAGGCGCGCGTCCGTGCGCGGCGCGAAAGGAAGCCAGACACTCGCGCGGGTGCTTGCTGCCATGCTGCAATGACCCCACCAGGACAAGTTCAAAGCGCTCTCCGCAGGCCAGCAGTGACTGCAATGATCCGGGTGTTTCTATCGCAGGCAACCACGGAGCGCCGCTCTGCTTGATGGCCTCCACTGCCAGAGCCCGCCATTTGGCGGCTTTGTCAGCATCATCGCCGGCGGACAACTTGACCACTGTTCGCTCAGCCAAGAATGGAACGATTCGGTGCGTTCCCAGTTCAGTGGCCTTCTGGATGATCTGGTCCATGCTTCGACTTTTCGTGACGGCTTGGAACAGGGTCAGCCGATAAGACGATCGCGGCCGGTCATGGCGCTCCAGCACGCGCAGCGCAACCGCGTGGCGGGTGGCGGACGTGACCTGGCAAATAAACTCGTGTCCAGTGCCGTCGAGGACCGTTGCGTGATCCTCAGGCCGCACTCTGAGCACAACCAATGCGTGCGCGGCCTCGGATTCTCCAAGGGTGATTATCGGTCCCTTGCACTCGCCAGGTGGCACGTAGAACCTATGCATTTTGCGGACCGCGCGCTTGTTGGTGTTGGCCGGGAAAGCTGACCATTGGCCAGCCCCGCGCTAAGCATCAGCGAAAGAACTCCTTGGCGCGCTCGAAGAAGCTCTTGCTTTGTGGATGGACATTCGGGTCGCAAACGGCGGCGAATTCCTGAAGTTTGGCGCGCTGAACACTGTTAAGGTGCGTGGGGATTTCCACGTTGACGCGCACATGAAGGTCTCCCTGACCATAACCCTGAACGTTGTGAACGCCTCGTCCTTTGAGGCGGAATAATGTGCCTGTTTGCGTGCCTGGCGGGATGCGGATTTGAGCGCGTCCTTCGAGGGTCGGCACCTCGATCTCGGCGCCGAGGGCGGCCTGGGCGAAGCTTATCGGCACTTCGCACAACAAGTCATCGCCATCGCGCTGGAACACGTCATGCGGTCGCACGTGGATGACCACGTACAGGTCGCCGTTGGGCCCGCCCTGCCGCCCGCCCTCGCCGTTCCCCGCCGATCGCAGCCGGGTGCCGTTGTCCACGCCAGGGGGCACTCGGACGGTGACTTTGGCCGGGTGCTCGTGGAGACCAGTCGCGCGGCAAACACGACACGGTTTGTCGACCGCCTGACCCGCTCCGCCGCATTTTGGGCACGTCTGCCGGATGCTGATGAATCCGCGCGAAGCCACGATCTGGCCTCGGCCTCCGCAGGTGCCGCAAGTCCTGAGTTTCGAACCCGGCTCGGCTCCGCTTCCGCCGCATTCTTCGCACCGCTCGGCTCTGCGGAAAGTGACTTCCCGTTCACACCCGCGTGCTGCCTCTTCGAGACCAATCTCGACATCGTAACGCAAGTCCTGGCCGCGGTGCGGCCGTGAGGGGTCGTCTCGTTCGATTCCAAAAAAGCTCTCGAATATGCCGCCCCCGCCGAAGACCTCGCGGAAGATGTCAAACGGGTCATGGAACCCGCCGAAACCGCCAGCCCCTCCACGGCCCGCCCTGGCGCGTGGGTCAAATGCGGCGTGCCCGTACTGGTCGTAGGCGGCTCGCTTTTGCGTGTCGGCGAGAACCTCGTAGGCTTCGCCCAATTCCTTGAATTTCTCCTCGGCTTGTTTGTCTCCGGGGTTCTTGTCGGGGTGGAACTTGACAGCCAGCTTCCGGTAGGATTTCTTGATTTCGTCCTCGCTGGCGTTGCGGTCCACACCGAGAACCTCGTAGTAGTCGCGCTTGGCCATGTGTCGTTACACCTTCTGGTGCGGCATGTGCACCGGCAGAATCAAGCGGCGGGTTTGCGAGCAACAAACACACTGGCGGGGCGCAATAGATGTTCGCGGTACTTGTAGCCTTTTCGCAACTGCCGGACGACGTGGCCTTCGGGAACCTCCGCGGAGTCCTGTTGGGCGACCGCTTCATGCAGCATCGGGTCAAACGGTTTGCCAGCCGCGTCGACTTCCTCCAGACCGGCGGCGCTCAGAACGCTCTTGAGCTGTTGACTAATCATTGTCACGCCAGTCTTCATGGCTTCTAACGCTTTCCCGGAGCCGTCGGATTCCACCGCAAATGCGATTTCAAGACTGTCGAGCACGGGCAACAGGTCCCGCAACAGCGGTTCGTGCTTGTACTTTTCCATCTCCTGTCTTTCGCGCGCCACACGCTTCTTGTAGTTCTCCAAGTCCGACGCCGCTCGCAGGTAACGGTCCCAGTGCTCCTCGGCCGCGTGGGCCTTCGCGCGCAGCTCCGCGGTCTCTTCGGGCGTCAAAGGCGGAA
>JAXDCU010000309.1:0-4407 GCA_034677645.1 Verrucomicrobiia bacterium | reverse complement strand
TGGGGGGGGGGGCCGCCGCCGCCGCCGATCGTTACAAGGGGCACGGTGTGATCTGGGAGATTTGGAACGAGCCGAACATCTTTTTTTGGCAACCGAAACCGGACGTCAATCAATACATCACACTTGCCCTGGCCACTGCTCGCTCCGTCCGCGCCGCTGATCCGAAAGCCGTCATCGTCGGCCCGGCCACATCCGAGGTTCCGATTAAGTTCCTTGAAGAAAGCTTCGCCGGGGGTCTGCTTGGCGTATTCGATGCCGTGACCGTCCACCCGTACCGGAACTATCGGATGCCGCCCGAGACTGCTACGGAAGACTACGCGAAACTTCGGGCGTTGATCGAGCGATACGCGCCAACGCCGGCCAAGAAGCGAATGCCAATACTCAGCGGCGAGTGGGGCTACGCGACTCACAAGGGCGGCGTTTCATTGGAAACGCAAGCCGCTTTTGTTGTCCGGCAGCAGCTCGCGAACCTGCTTGCCGGCGTGCCTCTCTCGATCTGGTACGATTGGAAGAACGACGGGCCCGACCCCGACGAACGCGAACACAACTTTGGGACCGTGACTTCTGATCTCAAGCCCAAGCCGGCCTACAATGCGATAAAAACCATGACAAGTCAGTTGGCGGACCACCGCGTCGAAAGGCGCATCGACACGGGCGATTCCGGTGACTATGTCGTGCTGTTCGCGGGCCCGCGTGGATCGCGCAAACTGGCCGCCTGGACAACAGGCGACCCACACAAGGCCTCCATTCGGATATTCTCCGATCGCAGGACCACAGTCGCCGGCGTGACGTGCCTGGGAGAGCCGCTAGACGGTTCATCAGTCGTAAAACACGCGAATCGCCTGTCAATCAGCCTGGGCCCGATGCCGCTCTATCTTACGGGTGTCAGCCCCGACTTCTGACTGAATAGCCAGGAAAGCCCTGGTCCGCGGCCCTCGCACTTGGCGATCTCGCGACCGATCCGCGCCCCGGCAAACGAACAACACAGCGCGGCCAAGCCGCAACCGAACGATCAGGTCGAGAAGACCGCGAGGCTACATCGCAGTGCAAATAGTCATTGGCCTACCATGGAGACGATGTCCGCGCCGATCGCCAGACATGCCGTCGCGGCAGGACTGGGAGCGTTGAGCACGTGAAGCGCGCGCTCGCTTCGGACGAGGTGAAAATCCTGGACAAGATCGCCTGCTCGCGTCATGGCCTGCGCGCGAACGCCCGCCGTCCCTGCGATGAGGTATTCCGATTGCACCTCGGGCACCAACCTTTGCAGCGACCGGCAGAAAAGTCTCTTGCTCAAAGACCGGACCAATTCAGCCCGTACCATTGTCGGATACTTGACCAGAAACCGCCACAACCCCGGATACGCAAGAGCGCCAATCAGGTCGCGTGGGTTGATTTTCCAAAAGGAGTAGCCTTCCCGAGCGAACGCAAGCACTGCGTTGGGGCCCGCCTCGACGCCGCCGTGGATCGATCGAGTGAAATGCACGCCTAAAAACGGAAACTTCGGGTCGGGCACGGGATAAACCAAATTGCGCACCAATCCGGCGTTTGTTTCCCTCAACTTGTAGTACTCGCCCCGGAAAGGGACGATTTCAACATCGCTCTTTTCTCCGGCCAAGAGAGCCATTCTATCGGCATGTAGACCGGCGCACCCGATCAGATACTGAGCCTGAAACTCGCCGCGCGAAGTCAGCGCCACCCACTCGCCGCCAGATCGGCGCAATCCCACAACACGCGCCCCAGTCTGAACATCGCCGCCGCGTTCTTGGACGCGCAGCGCTAACCGGTCGCACACCTGGGCGTAGTCGACGATCCCTTCCTCAGGCACGTGTATGGCAGCCAGACCACCCGCATGCGGCTCGATGCGCCGCATCTCGGCCGGTTCGAGCCGTCGCAAGCCCTGCAGGCCGTTTGCAATGCCGCGTCTGAGGAGTTCGTCCAGACGCGGCAGTTCATCCTGGGCCGTGGCAACAACCAGTTTGCCGCAAATCTCATGCGGGATGCCCTCTGCCCGACAAAACTCCACCATCTGACGAATACCAGCGACGGCCAGCCGCGCCTTGGCTGAGCCTGGCTTGTAGTACAGACCTGCATGGAGCACTCCGCTGTTGTGGGTACTCTGGTGGGCGCCCACTCGCGACTCTTTTTCGAGCAAAGTCACGCGAGGCGGCTTTGTCTGATCCAGGAGCCGATACGCCGTGGCGAGCCCAACCAATCCACCGCCAACAATCAAGATCGATTGCATTCTTTAATCCCTCGCTATTGTGGGCAAGAATTGAACAATCGTCGAGCACTGTCCAGCGCGGCCTGACCGGCAGGACTCGTTCAACCTTCGCGAGCAATAGGAGCAGCCTCATTTGTGGACACCGGCGAGCTTGGTGTGGAAGAACGCCTTGTCCATGAAAGAGGAACGGCTGACCGTTTACCTCTTCGAATTGGAACTGGCCAAGGCTCTGGGGCGGGCCTTACCCGATTCCATCGCCGCGGGCTTGGCGCTGGCTCCGCCCAGCGGGGCGACATCGTTCCGCGACGCAGGAGCGTAAAGACCTGGAGCCAGTGGTCGGGGTCGAACCGACGACCTACGGTTTACGAAACCGTTGCTCTGCCACTGAGCTACACTGGCATCGCCAAAAGCAAGAAGAGAGAGTAGGCTGTCTCCCGTCTCAGATGGCAAGCCAATTCGGCAGCCAATGCATGCGGCAAGCGGCAGCTCAATGGTTCGGCGCCGCGTTTCAAGTGCCGGCAGGGCACGCTCTTCGAGTAACTGGCAACTCTCGAGTGACCTGCGATTTGACCATTGCCAACCTTCCGTGCATATGCATCGGAGTTTGGCATCTGAATGCTCAATCTTGATTGTGCGTTCCAAATGGCAATTTCTCTATCAGAAGCGAGCCGGACCTGGTAGAGTCCGGGCGTGGGCAGGCTCAGTGACTCCCATCCGTGCTGCGGAGCATCACCCACGCACGCGTGTGACGTGGACGGACGAGCAGCAGAGTTGTCATAACGAGCATGTTTGCCGACATGAGTATTTGCAGAACAAATGAACAACCCTGAATCCGTACTGAGAATGCTGTGGAATCCGTCGGCTACAACATCGCTGGCGCAACTTGTGGTTGGGCTCGTGCTTGCGGCGGTGCTCGGGCTAATTCTGGCGCAAGTCTACATTCGGTTTGGGGACGCGCTGTCCAACCGGCGCTTGTTGGCGCGTAATTTCCTGTTGTTGGCCGTGACGACCACGCTGATCATAAGCATCGTCAAGTCGTCGCTGGCATTGTCATTGGGCCTTGTTGGGGCGTTGTCGATCGTTCGGTTCCGCGCCGCCATCAAGGAACCGGAGGAACTGGTTTACTTGTTTTTGGCGATAAGTGTCGGGCTTGGAATGGGAGCTGGCCAGTTCCTTGTCACATTGTGCGCATTTGCGATCATAGTCGTGTTGATAGTGTTGCGGCATCTGACGCGTCGGCGTCATGATCAGCCAAACCTCTTCTTGACGCTTAATGTGCCGGCGGCCGACAAGCTGGACCTGAACCGTATTGTTACCGGCCTCGCGCAGGCGGGCGCAAAGGCCAGTCTGAAGCGGGTTGACGACAGCGCCGAGGTTCTCGAGGCGATGTTCCAGGTCAGTTTCCCGGATGTGGGGAAAGTCGAGGAATTCCGGCAATGGCTCCGCACTCAGAGCGCGGGAGCCAAGGTGAGTTTCGTCGAGAGCCGCGGATTGGCAGTGTGATCTGGAACGACGATGGATGCTCCAGCTCGCAGGCTGCGAATCGAGCGCAAGTTCACTCCGACAAGCCTCTCAGTGCCAGGAGTGCTGGCTATGGTGCGGAGTCACCCGGCGCTGTTCGACGAGCCTTACCCTGAACGCACCGTCAACAATCTCTACTTTGACACAGTCGACCTGAGGTTCTTCTACGATCACGTGCGGGGCACGCCCAACAGAATGAAAGTCAGGGTTCGATGGTACGGACCGTTCACCAGCCATATAGACCGGCCCGCGCTGGAGATCAAGACTCGTTATGGCGCCGTTGGTGGGAAGGAAACTCATCCTCTGCCACCTTTTGAGCTGGACGGCGACATTAGACGGAAAGCTGTAATGGCCGTCAACGGATCAGGTCAACTGCCGGGCGCCGCGAAGACACGATTCGAAGGCCTTCAACTGGCCCTCGGCAACAGGTACCGTCGTCGTTATTTCGCCAGCGCGGACGGGCGCGTGCGTCTTACGGTGGACTCGGACCTGGAGTTGTTCGAGTGCCGGGGGCAGGGAGACGTTGCGCGCACTCTTCTCCGCCGCGAAAGCCAGGTAATCATCGAGCTGAAGTTCGATCCCGCCTATGCCGAGGATGCAGCCCGCGTGGCGAATTACTTCCCTTTCCGCGCGACCCGCTGTTCCAAGTATGTGATCGGGATACA
>JAXDCU010000308.1:0-7272 GCA_034677645.1 Verrucomicrobiia bacterium | reverse complement strand
AACCTGGACGTCGAGTCATGGCGGCCGCATGTGTCGGGTTTTGTCGTGCGCGAACTCTCGGCCGTGACTAGCAATTGGCGAGCCGAGCTGGACTTGGCCGAGTACCTCGAACGCAACGGCATCCCAGGCATACAGGGGATAGATACCCGGGCACTAACCAAGAAACTGCGGGTGCGCGGCGCGATGAACGGACTGATATCGACCGAGGACATGACCGACGCGGAGGCCTTTGAACGCGCTCGCGGATGGCCTGGGCTAATCGGAGTCGACTACGTGAGTGAGGTGACGCATCCGAAAGCGTTCTCCTGGGACGAATCGGACGCGGAGAGCGCGGAGTTCAGGCTTCCGCGGGGCATCGAGTCTGGGAATCCGCGCGCGCTGCGAAGGCCGCTGCCGGCGGCGGACATTCCGATCGTGGCCTACGATTTCGGCATCAAGTACAACATCCTCAGAAGGCTCCGACAACACGGCTTCCGCGTGCGGGTCGTTCCCGCGAAGACGACGGCGGTCGAGGTGTTGAAATCGAGGCCGGCGGGTCTGTTTCTCTCGAACGGCCCTGGTGACCCGGCGGCGCTCGACTATGCGGTGCGGGCGGTTTCGGACATTGTACGGAGCGGAGTGCCGGTTTTCGGGATATGCCTTGGCCATCAGATTCTGGGGCTGGCTTTTGGCGGGCGCACGTTCAAGCTCAAATTCGGGCACCGTGGAGCTAATCAGCCCGTGAAGAACGTCGAGACGGGGCGTGTCGAGATCACCTCCCAGAATCATGGTTTTGCGGTCGAGCCGGGGAGTTTGCCAAGTGAAGTGGTCGTCAACCGGCTCAATCTGAACGACCACACCGTCGAAGGGATGCGGCACCGGAACAAACCAGTCTTCTGCGTCCAATACCACCCCGAAGCATCGCCTGGTCCGCACGATTCGATTCCGCTGTTTGCCGAGTTTCGGGAATTGATCCTAAGGGCGTGACTAGTCCAAGCCCGGCAAGGACCCGGCGCCTGTGTGTCCAAGTCTCGCAAATTGTCCATCGTTCTGCTATTGGTCATTGGGCCATGATCGGCAGAATTAGATACTGGTTGACGGACCAGCTCACCGGGCTAGGACGTTACGCGCAGTTGTGCGCGGAGACCGCGGTTGCGGCGGTGAAGCAGCGTCCGTCGCTGGGCGACTGGTTATATCAGGTGCATTTCATAGGCGTCAGGTCGCAGTCGGTTGTAGTCATCACGGGTGCATTCACGGGGATGGTTTTGTGCGCTCAGACGTTCTTCCAGTTCCACCAAGTCAAGATGGACACAGCGACCCTTGCGGTTGTCAGTGTATCGATGGGCAGCGAGCTGGGGCCGGTGCTGACGGGACTGATGGTGGCGGGGCGTGTAGGGGCAGCAATGGCGGCTGAGCTGGGCACGATGCGGGTTACGGAACAGATCGACGCGCTCAGGACGCTGGCGACGCATCCGGTCGATTTCCTTGTTGTTCCTCGAGTCCTGGCCACGTTGCTCGCTCTGCCGTTGCTCACCGCGGAGTCAATTGCCATTGGCATTGCCGCGGCGTACGGAGTCGGCGTTGGGCTGCTGGGGATCGACCCGGCGTACTCATGGCATAACATGCTGCGCTACACCGACGTCGAAGACATGGCGATCGGCCTGATCAAGAGCGTGGTGTTCGCGGGTGTGATAGCTACGATCAGTTGCTACAAGGGAATGAACTGCCGCGAGGGGGCTGAAGGCGTGGGACGTGCCACGACCGAGGCGGTGGTGGCCTCGTCAATCACCGTCCTAATGAGCAATTTCTTTCTGACCATGCTTCTTAGCCGGGTTTTCTATGGCTATGATTGAGTCAATCGGACTTGAGAAAGCTTTTGGCGCAAACCGAGTGCTGGCCGGCGTCAACTTCGAAATCGAGGTTGGCGAAACCGTGGCGATAGTCGGACGGAGCGGCTGCGGCAAGAGCGTGCTGCTTAAGCACCTCATCGGGCTAATGCAGCCTGACGCTGGCCGGGTAGTGATCGATGGCGAGGAGATCACAGGCATGGGAGAACGCCAATTGCTCAAGGTGAGGCGGAAGTTTGGAATGTTGTTTCAGAGCGCGGCTCTCTTCGATTCGCTCACGGTATCCGAGAATGTCGGATTCGCGCTCTGGCGCGACAAGGGTTTTGGGTCTGACGAGATCGAGCGGCGTGTGGGTGAGGTGCTCGATGTGGTTGGGCTTCCAGGCACGCAGGAGAAAAAGCCGGCTGAGTTGTCCGGCGGCATGCGGAAGCGTGTGGGGCTGGCTCGGGCGATAATCTCTTTCCCGCGGATCATGCTTTATGACGAGCCGACGACGGGGCTCGATCCGATCATGGCGGACAGCATTAATCAGTTGATCGCGCGAGTGTGCTCGCAGTTCAAAGTAACGTCGATTGTGGTGACGCATGACCTGCGGAGTGTGCGGCAGGTTTGCGGCAGGGTGCTGATGCTGGATCGCGGGCGCGTTCATTTCTCGGCGGACGTGGATGGCTTTTTCGCATCGAGCGATCCAGTTGTGGATCAGTTCGTGAAAGGTATCGCTGACAAGAAGGAGGTGGCAATATGACCCAACAACGCGTGGCGTGGCGCGTCGGCCTGTTCGTCTTCATCGGTCTGGTTCTTGCCGGCGTCCTGGTGGTCTTGTTCAGCAAAGGACTCACCCTCGGCAAGCCCACCTTCGAAATCCTCCTCAGGACACCAAACGTCGGCGGCATCAAACGCGGGGCCGCGGTTCTGATGGCTGGCGTGCCGGTGGGAACCGTGCGCGCCGTGGAACTGACCCCGGACGGCCGGGCCGTGCTTCTCCATCTGCGCATCATGCGACAATACTCAATTCGGAGCGACGCCGAGTTCCTCATCGAGCAGGCCGGCTTTCTGGGCGACCAGTACGTCTCGATCGTCGCCACTAAGAATGAAAAGCCGTTCCTTAAGGACGGTGACATGGTCACTGGCGCCGAGCCGTTCAACCTGCAAGAAGCGGCGCGCGCCGCCACTGGGTTCCTTCGTCGCGTTGACGACACAATCGGGCAGTTGAACGGCGTCATCGAGCGTATGGACCAAAGAATCCTGAGCGAATCCAATCTCACCAACGTGAGCGTTGCGCTAGTGAACCTGAGGGAATTCACCGACCGGGCCAGGCAAACCTCCTCAAGGCTGGACGCTCTGATCGCGTCGAATGCCGCTCCCGTTAATCTGATCGTCACTAATCTGGCGGAGTTCTCGGAGAGCCTCGACAAGATAGCGGCGGACCTGAGAGAGGCGGTGGCGACAAACCGCGACCAGGCCGCGGCGACGATCAGCAATATCAATCGGGCTTCGGTAACCGCCAATCGTCTGCTGGACGATCTGGCCGAGGGGCGAGGACTGGCCGGGAGTGTCTTGCAGGACGAAGAACTTCGAACGCACTGGCGGCACACGGTCAGCAACCTCTCGGTCTTGAGCAGCAACCTTACGCGCTTCGGCCTGCTCTACAAACCGTCGGCCCCGCAACGAGCGCCGGCCCACCCTCCCGCGGCTCCGTTCCAGCGACCATTCTAAACGATAAACCCGCGGACTTCAGGGCTGAGAGGGAGGTTTGATACGGGCGCTGATGTTCTTGATCTTCGCGGCTTTCGCGGCGTCCATCACGTTGACGATTTTGCCCCACGGCGCGGCGGTGTCCGCTCGTATGGTCAATGCCACGGCAGGGTCCTTGCCAGCGCGCGTGACGAGCTCAGCAGTCAGGACATCGAGCGCAACCTGTCGTTGGCCGAGGTAGAAATGCGGAGGCTGCGCGCCGACCGTGACGACCAGCGCGTCTTCGGCTGCTCCTTCGTTCCCGGCCCTCGCTTCGGGGAGCGCAAGTCGAATAGCCGGCTGTTGCCTGAGCGTGGTTGTGACCATCATGAAGATCAACAAGACGATCAAGATGTCGATCAGCGAAATGATGATGACCGCTGGCGGCTGGCGTCTTTTTCGTGCGGTAAAACGCATTTATTGAATTATCCCTCGCGGTGGCCGCGGACAACTAGTCCGCTCATCTGGACCTTCTGGAGACATCGGCTTCGCGGATCAATTGGGGTGTGAAACATGCCGGCTAGGGAGACGGTGATGTTGGGGGTAAGTTACTCTGGAGTTGTCGGCGGTACTGGCGCCGCAGGAAATCATCCAGAAGCGATTCCATCTCGATCGCGAAGGCTTCGACCTTTCTTGTGAAATAACTCCATGCGATCAGAGTGGGTATTGCGATCAAAAGACCCATCAGCGTCGTGTTGAGGGCAATCGCGATGCCGCGCGCCAGAACCGCGTTGTCGGCCAGCCCAACCTTCCCGATATCGCCAAACAAGGTGATCAAGCCGTGGATTGTGCCCACGAGCCCCAGCAGGGGCGCTATGCCGACTATGACCTCGAGAACAACAAGCCCGCGCTCAAGAAGCACAACTTCCTTGCGGGCCTGTGTCTGGACCGCGTCAGCATTGTCAGCCTTTGGCCAGGCGAGATGGTCCATGGCGCCTATTACCAGCCGGCCTAGCGGCGAGCGCAATTGCTGGCAGAGAAGTTTGAGGTTTTGTAGGTCCTCCTTGGTCTCGCACTCCTCGATGGACTCATCCAGGCTGACTGGCAGGACTTTGCTTCGGCGCAGTGCCAGTCCGCGCTCGATTATGAATGTGAGGCTTGCGATCGAGGTTGCGACCAGCAGAACCATGAACGGACCGCCGGCGATGAGGAATTGCCACATAGAAAGTCAGAGTGATGTGTCAGAAAAGCGCCGCAAAACAATTAGGAGCTCAGTAGTAGAACGTGAAACACACTTCCCGATAATCGGCTCCAACCGCCTTGCGAACGTCAGTGGGCCACTTGTCGTAAGGGGCGGGTTTGGTCACGGCCAATTCGCACGCGGTGGTGAAAATCTCGCCAACGTCGCTCTCGGCCACGCGCATGTCGGTGACACGACCGTCGGCGGTCAGGCGGAAATTGAGAACGACTTTGCCACCCCTGCAGTCGCTGCTGTACCTGTGGTCTTCAAGCAGTATGTACCAAGACTGCTGCACGGCCGCCACAATCCGGGCGTCGTAGGAACCGAGCGGGGTGCCGCGCACGCTCATGGTGGACGAGACCGAGAAACGTTTGACTCCGCCTTCCTGTTTGTATTTCTCGCCGATGAGCGCGCTGTACGGATTGAGTTGTCTGGAGGCCAAAGCATCGGCTACCCGTCTGTGGCGCGTTCGCCCGGTCGAGTTTGTCGTTGGCTGCTCAGGCGCGAACGCGCTGGCGTCGATTCTGGGCAGCACGGGGGTGGCGCGCGCCATTAGCGTGTCGCCTGCCTTTTGAGCGGCTTCCGGAGGCGGCACGGGTTCAATGGCCTTGGCGACAACTGGCGGCGTTGGTTTTTGATCGGGGCCGCTCTGGACGTCGGACTGGTCCGGTTGGTCAGGCTGCGAGACGCGCGGCGTGGGCGTCGGACGCAGGGTGTTCTTGGTCTTGAGCACTTTGTCCTGGGTGCCGTCAATTTCGGGGACGGACAAATCACGGCTGGTGTCAGGGTTCGCGGCCAGGGAATTGAACGGCGAGTAGTAAGGCGTGTTGGGGGGGGCCTCGCTTGTGGCCTGCGACGGGTCCACGTCCACGAACAGAAGCATCTCTTCGCGTTCTTGAAGCTTGGTCGAGGGCCGCGTCTCCGCCGACTCGGGCTGGAGTGTCTGTGTTCGCACCCGCCTCGGCGCTAGTCGGTCAAGTCCGAGCGCCTTGGCTAGCGCGCCAATTGGAGTGAACTGCCAGAAACCGTATTGGCTGCCAAGCTCGACGGTCCAGAAAAGACACACATGTACCAATAGCGAATACGCGAGTGCGACAAGCAGAGGTCGCCAGGACCGCTGATCTTGCCAGAGTTGGCAGTCCGCTCGTTCCATGTGGCAATAAGATGCAACACGCCCTCAAACCGGGCAACAGGAAGTTGTAGGCGTCAACACTCGATCACTTGTTGGTATTCCGGCGTCACGACCGACGCGGTTGGCAGTTGCCTGGCCAGGATGGCAGCGAAAGCCCGGGACTGCTCCGGCTCGCCATGTACAACCATGACTTGCCGAATGTCGCCCTTGATCGCCGAGGCGTACCGCTGCAGTTCAGCCTGATCGGCGTGGCCAGAATACGCGTCCAAGGAGGCAATCCGAGCCCGGACAACATGCGGCTCGTCGAATATGGTGACGGGGCTTCGCCCTGACAGGATTTGGGCGCCGAGCGTGTGTTCAGCGCAGAAGCCGATGAAAAGAACCAGGTTCTTGGGGTCACCAATGTGGTTCTTAAGGTGGTGGAGAATACGACCGGCCTCGCACATCCCGGAGGCGCTGATGATTATCGCTGGTTCCTGCAAATCATTGAGCTTCATCGAATGCGCGACTTCCCGGATGTAAGTGAGGTTCTCCATGCCGAACGGGTTGGCCTTCTCCCGAAGGTAGCGGTAGATTTCCTCATTGAAGCACTCGGGGTGCAGGCGGTACACTTCGGTCGCATTCACGCTGAGCGGGCTGTCAACGTAGATCGGCACCTGCGGGAGATAACCGGCGTCCGTCGCCCTGTGAAGCTCGTACACGATCTGTTGCGTGCGGCCCACGGAAAAGGCGGGGATAATGACCAGGCCCTTCTGCTCGATCGTCTGAAGCACGAGCCGGCCGGC
This sequence comes from Verrucomicrobiia bacterium, assembly GCA_034677645.1. Lineage (GTDB taxonomy): Bacteria > Verrucomicrobiota > Verrucomicrobiia > Limisphaerales > J093 > JAAYVR01. Next base: position 615 of record JAXDCU010000308.1, on the reverse strand, counting down.
CTCCTCGCGTGCATGCGTTCGCTCCGCGTGTAACCGGCCGCCGTACGTACTCTCAATCTGGAGAATGTCAACGCCCTCGACTTGGACAGGGTCGCGGAGGATTTCGTTCTTGCCCCGGCCAACATCGCCGCTAAACAAGTACCGGCATCGGCGGCCGCTTTCGCTGATATTGAGCGCGACTTGCGCCGAACCGAGGATGTGACCCGCATCGAAAAACTCAGCCGTCACGCCGTCGACGACGGGGAACGGTCGCTCGTAGTTTAAAGCGACGAATTGCTGCAATGCCTTGTCCGCGTCGACGGCCGAGTATAGCGGTTGGACTGGCGGCAGGCTCTTCTTGGCTCGTTTTTTCGACACGAACTGGGCGTCGGCGGCTTGGATGTGCGCGGAGTCCTCAAGAAGAATGCTGGCCAGGTCGCGAGTGGCGAATGTGCAGTAGATATTGCCTCCGAATCCTTGTTTGCAGAGGTTGGGCAGGTTCCCGCAATGATCGATGTGCGCGTGGCTGAGCACCACGGCATCGATTTCTCTGGGATTGAACGGAAAGGTACGGTTGCGCTCAATCGATTCGCCGCGTCGCCCCTGGTAGAGCCCGCACTCAAGCAGGAATCTCCG
>JAXDCU010000307.1:0-10491 GCA_034677645.1 Verrucomicrobiia bacterium | reverse complement strand
CACGGCATCGTCCATCGCCGACAACATCGCCGCAAAGGAGCGACGCTTGGGTTCCTCGATGCTCCGGAACCTGGAAAGGTACTTCTCAGTCGACTCGAGCGGGCTGTGGACGGCGTTGAACGGCAGGTAGCAGAACCAGGGCTGGTCCTTGTGTCGCTCGATGAAACTGACTGCTTCGCGTCCGAACGCATCGGTGGTGTAATCGATAGTGGCTATGCGGTCCGTGCCGCGGAGGATCGGGTTGTTCGAGTCGCCCGCGGCGTTGAGGTAACTGTGCGCGCCTCCCAGAAAACCGAAGAATTCGTCGAAGCCCCGCTTGAGTGGATGGAACTGAGGTTCGTTCCCGAGGTGCGACTTCCCGAACCAGCCTGTTGCGTAGCCCGCTGCCTTGAGCCTGTCGCCAATGGTGGTTTCCTTCAGAGAGAGGCCTATCGCATCGGATGCGTTCTGAGCCCGACCGGGATTGAACTCGTGTCCGTAACGCTGTTGATAACGGCCAGTCATGAGAGCGGCGCGGGTCGGGCTACAATAAGGTCCGCTGACGTACCCGCTCGTAAACCGTATGCCACACTTGGCCAGCGAGTCGATGTGGGGCGTGGGAATCTGGGGATTGCCCTGGCACCCAAGCTCGCCGTAGCCGAGGTCGTCAGCAACGATGAGGAGGATGTTTGGACGATGTGTTTCCGCCGCGGAAGCCGTGCTGGTGACGGCAGTCAGAGCAAGCGCGGTGAGGAGGTTGAGAATATGTCGTTTCATAACCAAGCGCGGTAACAGGCTGGTGAGAATCTGACCGGCGTCGGAATGTTGCCATGGCCTTTTGCGCTGTTATCCTACAGCGTGCGCGCAGGCTGCGCAACCTCTCTGCCATTCTTTGTTTTGGATTGACGTTTGGAAGACTCCTCGGCTATCCTGTCTTTGAAGTTGGACCGCGAACCCGAACAACGGAAAACACGATGAAACGAGCGCTAGTCCTTGTTGCTCTGAGCTGCATTTCGCTGGCAGTTACCACGCAAGCTGACCTGAGCATAGCCAATGGCGATTTCAACTCCGGCATAACTGCCCCGGGCGTCCTGGAGGACATTCCAGATTGGTATGATTATCCGACGCAGGGCAGTTTCTGGAACGCACCGTGGGTTCAATGGGATGGGCCGCAGCCCATTTTCAGCACTGGCGACACGCCTGTAATAAATCTCTCGTGGGCAGGTACGAGCACGTGGTGCTGGCTGTACCAGAACATCGGAACTCGCGGCGCGGGAGACACGGCCATGGATGTCTCTTTTGAACTGGGCGCGTTCACCGATGGCTCGATTCCCAGCAACGGACAAGTTGTTGTCGCGCTTTACCAATCAGCGTCATTTGCAGGCAGCGACGCAACCGACATTGCAACTGTCGCGGGAGTGACCCAGATCGACGCCACTAAGACGGTCGACACCGGCCCAATGAACGGTGCTACTGGCGACACGGTGCTGAAGACCGTTCAGTTCGACCTTACGAGCGCCAACTTGACGGACCCGCTCTTCCTGCGGCTAGGTTCGACCGGCGACCCCTGGCTCGCTTTGGACAACATTCAACTCGCGGTTGTTCCGGAGCCTTCCACCTTTGTGCTCGCGGGATTGGGGCTGGGCGTGCTGGCATTCCTGCGTCGGCGCGATTGATGAGGCGTTTCTCTTTCGAAGGCGCGTCCTACGAAGGCGCGCCTTTTTTCGTGCCGCTTCAGCGGACAATCGCCAATGTTGTGTTGCCAGTGTCGGCTTGCGAAATCTCACGGGTCAGAAGTGGCTTGTCATTGCGATAAGCGAGGTTTCTGCTGGCTCAAACGGTTAAGTTTCCTGCCGATGAACAACATCGCCACTCCGGCGCCAATCGCGCCCAGACATATCAGTCCGTAGCGGACCGGCATGTCGGCTGTCGCTTCCGACTTGAGCTGGCCCGCGATCAGTCCGGCAAGCAAATTGCCCAGGGATGTCGCCAGGAACCAGATACCGATCATCTGCCCGACGAGTCTTGAGGGCGCAAGCCGGGAGACGGAGCTCAGACCGACTGGGCTGACACACAGCTCGCCCAGCGAATGCAGCAAGTACGTGGCGACCAGCCACCATGGCGCCACGAGATCGCCCCGCTGAACGAGTTTTGAAGCCGCCGTCATCGCCAGGAAACCAGCCCCCAACAACAGCAGCCCAAAACCAAACTTGGCGCCTGGCGAAGGATCGATGCCACGTTTTGCCAATCTGAGCCAAAGCGCAGCCATCACAGGCGCGAAGACAATCACGAAAATGGCGCCCAGCGATAGGAACCAACCGGCTGGTATCTCGAATGTTTGGTTTACTGGGCCGAGAAACCCAGGGAGATCGAGGAGCCGCCGAGTATGATTTTGGGCGAACAGGTTGAAGCTCGATCCGGCCTGCTCGAAGCCAGCCCAGAACAAAGCCGAGGCAGCAAATAGAACAAGTATCACCGTCAGCTGCTTCCGCTCCGATTTCTCCAGACCGAACGCGCAAAACGCCAGGACAAAGTAAATGAGCGTGATCGCCAGAATCGCGGTTGCGGCTAATTTGGCGACGGCGATCGAACTGAAACGCAGAACACCGCCGAACAACAATGCGGCCATGACGGCGATGGCCCCAATCCCACATCCGAGCAGCATACGATCGCGCCGCCCGGCTGAATTGGTTTTCGGTTGGGGTTGGCCGACTGTTCCTAGCGTGTTGCCCGTAAGACCGTACTGGGCGAGTCCGAGCAACATGCCGCAACCGGCGGCGGCAAACCCGTAGCGCCAATTGAAATGTCTCGACAGCGAACTGCAAACAAGCGGTCCCAGAGCAGCACCTAGATTTACACCCATGTAGAACACCGTGAATCCAGCGTCGCGACGCGCGCCCCCCTCGGGGTACAGACCGCCGACCATGGACGTAATATTGGGCTTGAGCAGACCGGTGCCGATGACAACCAGGGCAAGGCCGGGACCGAACAGATCGTTCCGGGGCAACGCCAGCGTGAAGTAACCCGCGGCAATCGCGAAACCGCCGCACCAAACCGCCCGCCTCGACCCGAGCATTCGGTCGCCTACCCATCCGCCGGGCAGAGCGGCCAGATAGACCGCGGCGGTATAAAGTCCATAGATGGCAGTGGCACTTTCCACTGTAAGCCCCAGGCCGCCATTCGCCGAGGCGTCGACCATGAAAAGCACTAGCAAAGCCCGCATCCCATAATAGCCCAGCCGCTCCCACATTTCCGTGAAGAACAATGTGTACAGTCCACGCGGCTGGCCTCGATTCGGCACGAGTCAAGGAAGCAATCTGTTCTTGCAGTTGTACAGTCAGAAATGAGGCGATGCGCCAGCCAATCGGGCGCATCGCCAAGAATTCACCGCGCGGCGTTCGATCAGGCGCCAGGCAGTTGGGCGCGATACCGGCTCGGTGACATACCGGTGATCTTCTTGAAGACGCGGTTGAAGTGTGTCAGAGACTGGAAGCCCACCTCGAACGCTATTTCGCTTATGCGCAGGTTGGGATTAAGCGCGAGGTTCTTTGCCTTCTCGATGCGGACTCGGGATACGTAGTCCGTGAAGTTGATGCCAGTGGCTTTCTTGAAGACTTTGCAGAAATAGAAAGTGCTCGTGTTCACCGCGCGCGCAACCTGTCCGAGCGACAAATCCTCCGACTGATGCTCCAGTATGTAGTCCTTCGACCGGGTGATGATTTCAGGCTCAGGATGTTCTTGTCGGACAAGGACTTGATTGCTGACCATGGACAGATGTTGCGCGAAGATGCACAGCATTCTGACAATAGACTCATGCTGACGCTGAGTTAGCACGGGCGTCTTGAAGAACGCCTTCCGCAGCTCGACCTTTTCGACATCCAATCCCCATTCCTTGAGATGGCGGGCGACGCGCTCGAAGTGGGGTTCAGTTGGTCTTCTGCGGAATGCCTGGCCAGTCTGCAGAAAACCAATCAGCTTCTCACCTAACCGGACCGGCACCGCACTCTCGATCATGCCCGACTGGCATGTCACCGTGCGCGGTTCGTGCGTCGCGCTGTCGGATAGCAACTGCTGGGTCTGGAGGCAGGTTGCGCAGGCGCTGCTTCTGGTGGCCATCAGCGCACAATACTTGTTCTGATTCCTGCGCCCGTGGTAAGGAAGCTTCCAGGACTCCACGGTTCGCAAGGTCAGTGCCAGTCCGGTGACGTCGTTGAATGCGCGGGCGTAATCGAGAAAAACCTTCGAGTTTGTCAGTGCCTCAATCAGGTGTTTGCCATTCGTGTCCATGTCTTTTCGGTTGGTCCGCGGAGGCTGTTTCGACCACGCCGGCTGAGCCGCGCGACGTCTCGCATCGGACAGACCGCGAGTGCGAATCCAGCCGTGTTGGCGTTCGTGCGAGACCGCGCAATAGTTGGCCACATGTGCGCAAATTATGTCAAACACACGGATTACGCAAGGTTCAGATGCCTGTTGTGTAATGGAATCGGAGCGGGGTTGGGTCAGTTCCAGGAGCGGCGGGAAGGGATTCCGCCGTGGTGGGAGCGATCTGAACCGCCGTCACCGTGGTGGCGGGATGGCCCAGAAACCGCCGATCATCGAAGCGCATACTGGCCCCGTGTGGGCGAGAATGGTCTCCTCCGGCCGCCGGCCGTCTCCATCGAACGGGACAGCGACCAGGTCAGCCAAGCACCCGTTTTCGAGCCTGCCCACGCAGCCTGCGAAACCGAGTGCGGCGGCCGGGTGGACGGTTGCGAGCCGCAGGATTTGACGCGGGTGCGCGCTCTGAAACGCGTTTGCGAATTCGCGCATTTCCTCGAAGAGATCGAGTCGAAACCCTTGCTGGCGGGATTTCAGCACGGTGGCGAGGCTATCCGTGCCGAGGCAAACGCGGATCCCCGCGCGGCGCATTCGCTCGTAGGCGAAAGGCGGGTGGCGAAAGTAAGCGTGACTTCGCGGGCAATGCACGACTGAAGCGTGATGCCGCGCGAGAAGCCCAATATCGGCGGAGTCGACGCAATTGGCATGAATGGCCAGCAAGCCGGGTCCGAGCACGCCAAGGCGTTTGAGAATCCCAACGGGCGAACAACCGCCACAGTCACTCATGTCGCGACCGTTTCGGCTGAGCCAGTCAAACATGGGACCGCGGGTGTTTCTGAACATTTCGTGCTCCTCGACTGACTCGGCAACGTGAGTCGCCAGCAACCAGCCGCGAGAGCGCGCGGCTTCCGCGCTGAGACGGAGCAACGCGGGAGTAGTCGAATATGGCGCATGCGGGGACAATCCGATGCCATTGCGACCATCAAGCAGGGCCATGGCACGAGCGACTGTATTGGCAACCATTGTCTCGGGATCGAGACGGCTCCGGACGCCCGTCATTTCCACGAACGACACAATACGCAGCGGTGTGGAATGCCACACTTCCGGGAGGAGGTCGGGTATTGCTTCGATGTCGGCAACCGTTGTGGCGCCGGACTCCAGGAGCATGCGCGCGCCTTTAAGCCAGGAAGTCCGAAAGTCGTTTTGGGTCCAGCTAGACTTGGCCTCCGTTATCAGCTTGATCCAGTCCGTGAACGAGCATGGCGGGAGGAACTGTCCAGCCATGTCGGTGTAGTCAAGATGCGCATGTGAGTTGACCAGGCCGGGCATGATCGTGCAATTGCCCAGGTCGAATACGCGCGCACTGGCTGGCGCGTCGCGGCTGACATGGTTCCACGAACCGACCGCGCGAATGCGGCAACCGCGAATCCAGACGGCGCCATTATGGACAGGGGGACGGCTGATGGGCGCCACTGCTCGCGCTCGCAGCAAGAGACTACCTCGGTGTGGCTTGCAGTCTTGCGCGCGCATTGGACGCCCCATAGAAGGCGACCTGGCAGGTGGCCGCGCCCGTACCGGTTCAGAATTCCGATTCCTGCCGCCTGCGTTTTAACAACGCGGCTTCGCCGTGTTTCGACGCCTTTCGTCGGCCGTGGCGTTTGCGCAGTTGCTGCTCGACCTTCTTGAACACCAGATCGATGGCCGTGTAAAGGTCGCTCTGGGCGTCCTCGGCAAACAGGTCCGGTCCTCGAATCCCCAACCGAATGGAGCATTTGAACTGTTTCCGCGGGACTTTGGTGTTGTCGTGTTCGAGGTTCACGCGGGCGTCGACGGCCCAACGATCCAGATGTTCGAGCTTGTCGAGCTTGTCCAGTATGTGGTCTTCGAGCGCCTTAGTGTAAGTGACGTTATGCGTCGAGAGTACGAACTTCATAGGTGTAACATTGCTTCAAGCGGAACGAAAATCCAGTGCGTTCGTCAAATGCGCGCTTCAACCCGCGCCCGACACCAGGCGTCTATGGGAGCCAAACACGGGACTGAGAGCAGCCGACAACTGGTCGTGAAGTGCCTGCAGCTCTCTGTAAGTGTCGGCGTTCTCTTTGCGCGGGACCGCGGTTTGACGCCGGTTCAGAGTCACAAACGCATCCGCGATCTCCTGGATCGACACTTTGTCGCCGCTGTTGCGCCGCCAGCACCAGAAAGCCTGCAGCGCCGCGCCGTAGGCCGCTCCCTCAGCCACCGTGAGAGTGACTACTTCAGTGTTGAAGACGTCGGCCATGATCTGGCGCCAGGCCCTGGAACCAGCGCCTCCGCCTGTCGCTCGAATCTGCGTGGGATGAATACCCAAGTCGACCAAACGCCTCAATCCGTAGTTCATTCCAAGCGTGACACCTTCCATGGCTGATCGCGCGAACTTCGACGCGGTGAAAGTGCGCGGGTTCACGCCAAAGAAGACACCTGTTCCGTCTGGAATGTTCGGTGTTCGTTCCCCTTCCAGATAGGGCAACAACATCAAACCGCCTGAGCCAGCGGCGCATCGGTTGACTTCGGCGTCCATCTTTTCGTAAGACCAACCAAGATCGCGGCGCACCATCTCGGTCGCCACGGTGACATTCATTGTGCAAAGCAACGGCAGCCAGCGGTTTGTTGAGTCGCAGAACGCCGCGATCTCGCCCCGCGGATCGACAACCGGCGCCTCTGAGCAGGCATAGATTGTGCCGCTAGTTCCGAAGCTGGCTGTGATGACCCCGCTCCGGGTGTTGCCAGTGCCGATTGCAGCCATCATGTTGTCGCCTCCTCCGGCGCTCACGAGCGCGTCGGCGCTGAGGCCCAGGTCCTTGGCGACATCAGGCCGCAGTGTCCCGACTGGTTGATCGCTTGGGACAAGTGGTGGGAACTTGTCGGCCATGTCCGCGTCGATCGCCCCAATCGCCACGGAAGACCAGTTCCGGGTCCGGATGTCCAACAAAGCCGTGCCGCTGGCATCGCCGCACTCCATGACCGCTCTGCCAGTGAGCCACCAGTTGAGATAGTCGTGTGGGAGCAGGACGGTGGCCAGGCGGGTGAAGTTCCTTGGTTCGTGGCGTTTGAGCCACAGGATTTTCGACGCGGTATAACCCGGCAGAATCGCGTTGCCCAGCTTCGCGATCGTGGCGTCCAGGCCGCCAAGGGCGCGCGTGATTTCATCGCACTCAGGGCCGGTGACGGTATCGCACCAGAGCTTGGCTGGGCGTATGACGGCGCCTTTGGAATCCAACGGCACAAAGCCGTGCTGCTGGCCGCTAACGCCAATCGCCTTGACTTCGGACGATCGGACCTTGGCGGTTTTGATGACCTTCCTAATCGCCTTGGCGGTCGCGTCGCGCCAAGTGTGTGGGTGTTGTTCTTTGGCTCCAGGGGGCAAGCCCGGTATCAGATCGTATTGCACGGCGGCCAGAGCGACGACTTTCCGGCGGTCTACATCCAAAAGGACGGCCTTGGTGGACTGAGTGCCGCTGTCGATGCCTAACACAAGAGTACGCATAATCGATAATTGACGGAGCGCGCTGAGCCGAGCATGGGCACGCCGATCTGGCGCCAGCAATGGATGACTTCACGAACTGCCCATTCGCAAGTGCTCGACCACTTGTTCGGGGCGCAACTCGATCTCGGCTCGTGTTGTCAAGTTCTTGACGCGGACAATCGGAGCCCCGTCGGGCGTCCGCTGAATCTGGGCGACGGATGTTGCGCCCAATTCAATGGCGCGCTTGAACTGCTTGTCTGATTTTGCCTGTGCAAGCAGGTAATCGACCCTCAAACCGGCGTCGCGGCATTGCTGTACAAGTCGGAGGCTCTCGTTGCGGAGCGATTCGTCCGAGATCAGGCAGAACAAATCCGTTCGCTGACCGGACTTGGGCAACAAGCCTCTCTTTTCGAGAAGTCGTGTGAGCACGACGTCACCCATGCCGAAGCCGAGGGCGGGCAGGTCGACTTTGCCGCCTGACATGAGCTTTATGAGGTGGTCGTAGCGGCCGCCGCCAGCAATGGCTCGGAATTCACCGCGCGGGTCAAACGCTTCGAAGACCGGCCCGGTGTAGTAGGCGAGACCGCGTATGACGCTGTAGTCGATCCGCACGTAGTTGGCTAATCCCCTGGCAGCCAGGCTCTCCAGAATGCGCCTAAGCTCGTCCGTCGGCTCAGCCGCGGCGATAAACAAACGCACATCCGCTAGCGAGCAGCCTAGCGCTTTGAGTTTGGCCTCGCTGTTCTCGGGGCTCTCGCGATCGAGTTTGTCAACCGCCTGGTAGAACTCGTAAGCGCGCGCCGGGTCACCGCCTTGCCGGGCAAAAAAACTCTGCCAGGCGTTGCGACTGCTGAGGCGCACGACGAAATCGGCGGAGTTGAGTCCCAGGGTACGCAGGCAATCGACTAGCAAAGCGATCAGTTCGGCATCGGCAGCGGGGCTGGCCTCGCCTACGATGTCGGCATTGAACTGGAAGTGCTCGCGCAGCCGGCCTTTCTGCTGACGTTCGTAGCGGAAAAGCTGGGGTATCGAGAACCACTTAATCGGTTTCTTGTATTGCCGCTCGTGAGCGGCCACCATGCGAGCGAGGGTAGGCGTCATCTCGGGCCGCAATGACACCGCGCGCTCCCCTTTGTCGACGAAATTGTAGAGCTGGCCGACAATCTCCTCACCGCTCTTGGCAGTATAAAGTTCAAGCGGCTCGAGCGGTGGGCCGTCGTACTCCGAGAATCCATAACGCCTGGCCACATCCTGCCAAACCGAAAAGAGGTGCTGACGCGCAACGATGCTCCAGGACTCCGCCGTGGGCACTGGCTCTGGATAGAAATCGCGGAAACCTGGTAGTCGTTCCATTGCGCGGGGTAGGGCCCCTACCGAGACGAAGTTGAATGAAGAGAGAGTGGCCTGGCAGTTCTAGGCGGGAGGCTCGTTGGATGGTGTGAGCTTCAGAACCTCGTCCCGCATCTCCTTGCCGGGTTTGAACTTCACGATCGCCCGCGGCGGGATTTGAATGTCCTTTTCGGGCGCATTTGGGTTGCGTCCAATGCGGGATTTTCGGATGCGGACTTCGAACACACCGAAGTTGCGCAATTCGACCGTCTCGCCTCTTGTGAGGGCCTCTGCGATGTAGTCCAAAGTGAGCTGCACCACTTGCAAGACCGTCTGCTGAACAAGATCGGTTTTTTCGCTTATGCGAACGACCAAATCACGTTTTGTCATGAGAAGGGTGGGTAGGTTTTGGTTGCCAATGCTGCGCGTATAACCTATTCCGCTTCAGCGGTCAAGCAAAGAAAGGGCTCCGTCGAAAATCGGGGTCGGAAGGCGTTGCGCTCAGCCGCCCTGATCCATGTCACGATTCGCCGATCAACGCGCGATAGGCGGCTGCATCGAGCAGCGCCGTTGCCTCCGAAGTGTCCGCGACCTGCAACTTGTAGAACCAACCGGCCCCGTACGGGTCCGAATTCACCAGACCCGGTGCATCCGCGAGGTTGGAGTTGATCTCAGTGACGTGGCCGCTGATTGGCGAGTAAACGTCGCTTGCCGCTTTGACCGATTCGAGCACCGCGCAGGATTCGCCGGTGCGAAGCGTGCGCCCGACGGCGGGCAGTTCGACGTACACAACGGCAGTGAGTTCTCGTTGGGCGTGGTCAGTGACACCCACGGTAGCGGCGTTGCCCTGGATTCGCACCCATTCGTGCGATTGAGTGTATCTGAGGTCAGGAGGCACATTGCTCATGGGCCAAGCCAGTCATGAAATCCGCAAACGGTCAATTAGTTTTCCGATAAATGGGTTTGGGGGCCACGACAACAGCAACGCGTCGCCCTCGCACCTCGAATTCCAGTTGAGTGCCGGGCGCACTGTACGCCGGAGGCACGTACCCAAGACCGATGCCCACGCCGAGCGAAGGACTGTGCGTTCCGCTCACTACTCGTCCCACTGGTTCCGCGGCATTGGCTGAGAAAAGGTTGTAGGCTGGACGTGGAGGTGGTCCCTTGTCGGACATGCGTATTGCGACGCATTTCTTGTTCACTCCACGATCGACCTGGCCGGCCAGAACGTCACGCCCGACGAAATCGCCCTTATCGAGCGCTACAAATTTGCGCAGGCCAGCCTCGATCGGTGTTGTTGTCGCGTCCAATTCATGCCCGTACAGGGGGTAACACATCTCAGTGCGCAGTGTGTCGCGAGCTCC
>JAXDCU010000306.1:0-3036 GCA_034677645.1 Verrucomicrobiia bacterium | reverse complement strand
TGGATCGAGCCCATGCCTTTGAACGCGCACGCGGTGGAGGACCTAAGCCCGGCCTTCGGCAAAGCCCGCGCCGGATGGGGTGCGCGAATATGGCTGCATGCGATTCTGGTGGTTTTCTTCGCGGCTGCGAGCCTGGGCGGCATCGCATGGAGTCGGATTCAACATCGACGCGCCGAGTATCAGTGGGCCGTTAAGCTCCGTCAGCAGGAGCAGGACGCCCATCGCGTGCATCGGATTAACTTCACGCTTGCCGGCCAGCTCAGGCAACTCGTGGCTCGGCGAACGCTTGTTAACCAGCCGGTGGTTCAGCCGGCCAATTTCACTGGCGGACCTATTGCGCAGAAGTCAGCAGGCTCGCGGCTCTGAGTCAGGTTCCATGAATCGAACGTCGCATTATTGGCGGGTGGCAACGCTCTCCGTGTTCTTGGTCTTATGCCTCTTGGCGATGATCGTGAGGTTTTTCCTGCTCCAGGTCGTCTGGCACGATGCTATCGAGCGCGAAGCCGACCGCTACACGCGGACGCGGAAGCTGATCGAGCCGGCGCGTGGCGACATACGGGACCGGAACAACCAACCATTGGCATGGTCGGTTCCATCTTTGGATTTGTACGCCAATTTGGAAGTATGCGGGGATCATGTCGAGCAGGTCGTGAATCTCCTGGGTCCTCTACTGGGCGTCGAGCCGCGCGGTCTGGCCAAGAGAATGTACGCGGGGCTGCTGCCAGGAAATGGCGGCCCAAAACAGGCCGTGCTCCTGAAGCGAAATGTGATGCCCTGGGAGTACCCCGTCATTTTCGGCGCGGTCACCAATGCCACATTCGGCATGCATCTGGCCGAGTTGATGCCCGGCCAGAAAGCCAAACTCGCGCTGCTTCGAAAGAGTACACTGATTGCCCGTGAAAGCCAAACGCGGGTGCATGCCCAAGGAAATCTATTGGCGCACGTTCTTGGTCCGCTGACATTGTCCGAAGCCGGAACTCGTTGGGAAGGACTCTCGGGGATTGAAGCGCGGTTCAACCGGCTCTTGACCGGCACGCCCGGCTACTGTCTTTCCTCCCGGAATTCCAGGGGCGAGGAACTCCCATTCAAGAGGTCTGAAAGAGTGCCCCCGACGGACGGCGCATCGATTGTGCTGACCACCGATCTGATCCTGCAGCAGATCGCCGAAGACGCCTTGGCCAAGGCGCTCAATGAAACTGGGGCCAAGAGTGGATCGGTAATAGTCATGGACCCGACCACGTGCGAGATTCTGGCGTTGGCTTGTCTGCCGGCACCCGACTTGCGCAGTCCAGGCACGACTCCCCGCGACTGGTGGCGTCACCATCCCGTCAGCACCTCGTACGAGCCCGGCTCGACATTCAAGCTCATCACCCTCGTCGCCGCGCTCGATCTTGGCGTTCTGACCCTGGACCACCGCATCGACTGCGAGCGCGGTTATTGGCGCGGAGTCCGCCTTCACGATCATGGGGTTTTTCACCTGTGCACCGTCCGCGACGCTTTCGGGCACTCCTCTGACATCGGATTTGCCAAGATAGGGATGCTCGTGGGCGCTGAGCGCCTTTACAACTATGCGACCAATTTCGGATTGAACCAGCGGACGGGCATTCCCTTGCCCGGCGAGACTGCCGGCTACGTCCCGCACTGGCGCAACTGGACAAATCACGCGGGGCATCTACTGGCGCGCGTTGCTTTCGGCCAGGGTTTCCGTGTGACCCAACTCGAACTCGCCACAGCCTACTGCGCGGTGGTCAACGGGGGACGTCTGATGCGGCCTCTCCTGGTCAGGGAGGTACAAGCGCCGGACGGGCGCATCATGCAGCGGTTCGATCCGGTTTTCGTTCGAACAACGAACCGTCGTGAGACGTCTGAGCTGGCGCGCAGGGCTCTCGCGCTCGTCCCGCAAACCGGATACACGGGCAAGCGTGGGGCTCTGGATTTGTGGACCAGCGGAGCCAAGACAGGCACCGCGCAGAAATCGACGACGAACGGCTATATCGATGAGGTCGTGTATGTGAGCTATATCGGCCATGCGCCGGCTGACAAACCAGTGATTGTGATCGCGGCGGCGCTAGACGAGCCCAAAGGCAAAGGACACACGGGAGGCGGAACTGTCGGGCCGGTGTTCCGCGCTGTTGCCGAGGCGGCGCTTCCGCACCTGGGCGTGCCTCCGGACAAACAGCCGGCGGACCGCGGTGGCCTGCGGCTTGCCGCCAGACATGGGGCCTCCCAAAACAACAACGCTCGCGCTCGAAGGTGAGCGTGAGCGGACTGAACGCACAACCCAAAAGACCATGAAAAAACAAACCGCGATCATAGTGCTCAGTGCCGCGACCCTATTGATCGTAAGCGCGCTGCTCATGGACAGCCTGGCGGTCACCGAGGCGCAACCGCGGCGGCTGAACAGACATTTGGCCTACACTGGTCTGGGGATCGTTTCCGCCGTGCTAGTCAATCTCTTCGACTACAGGTTGCTAAGACGCCGTTATGTGCCTGAGGCTCTCATTCTGGCGGCGCTGGGATTGCTCGTGCTGGTGTTGATTCCGGGTGTGGGGACGCTGAAGAACGACGCGCGCAGATGGCTCTGGTTCTTCCAGCCTTCAGAACTTGCCAAATTGTTTTGGCTCATCGCTCTGGCTGCATACTGCGCGCGTCACGACGGCGAAATGCGACTGCGCTGGGTTGGATTCACCAAACCGGCATTGGCGGCGGCGCTGTTGGTTGGCCTGGTCTTCTTCGAGCCCGACTGGGGAACGGCGGCGTTGTTGGCTGGCGTGACCGCGGCCGTGCTGTTCATGGCTGGCACGCATTGGTTCTACCTCGCCTGCTCCGGCATAATCGGTCTTGAACTGGCCGCTCATTTCCTGGTGCGCAACCAGGAAAAACTCACGCGCGTTCTTGTGTTTCTGGACCCAAAGCATTACGCGGACGGCGATGGCTGGCAAGTGTGGCACTCGCTGCTTGCAATCGGCAGCGGCGGTTGGTTTGGCAAGTCGCTCGGTGGCGGCATTCACAAGCTGGGCTTCGTGCCGGAACAGC
>JAXDCU010000305.1:0-7057 GCA_034677645.1 Verrucomicrobiia bacterium | reverse complement strand
TCCCCGTGTCGGGCACCCGCTACATAAACGGCACGATGAAGTTCAGCGTGGCGGCCCGCGGCAGCTTGCCTATCACATACCGATGGAAACACGGTGAGGATTTCATACCTGGCGCCACCAGCTCGACTTTGGTGCTGCCCGACTTGCAGCAGGCGGATGAGGGCGAGTACACCGCAGTCGTATCCAATGCATTTGGAACCGAAGAACGCAAAGCGACACTGACGCTTATTACGCTGTCGAAACTCGCCGCGGCCGCGGCGACCCTCGGCCCGATTGGATACTGGCGATTGGACGAGCCGTCCGGCACGACCGCCTACGACTACTGGGGTGGGCGGGACGGCGTCGTCTACTCCGGGGTCACGGTTGGCGTGGATGGCCCGCGCCCGACCGATTTCAAGGGTTTCGAATCGGACAACAAGGCCTACGAATTCAACAACAACAGCCGGGTCGAAGCTCCGGCGCTCAATCTCAATAAAGCCACGGCAACGATCGTGGCTTGGATCAAACCAACCAGCGTGCCGGACAACTTCGACGGCATCGTTTTCTGCCGGGGCGGGAATACGGTGTCTGGACTGAACTTTCAGTATGACGGCCAGTTGGGCTATCACTGGAACAACGATTCGTCCTCATTCAATTGGTCGTCCACCCTCTACCCGGTGGTGGACTACTGGAACTTCGTCGCACTTGTCGTCTCTCCCACCAAAGCGACGATGTACTTGGACGACGGTTTCGGATGGGGACTGCAGTCGGCGGTGAACTCCGTCGCTCATCCGGGCGAGGAGTTCGACGGTCCGCTTTGTTTTGGCGCCGATACATACGGCGGGCGTTTCTTCCAAGGCACCATTGATGACGTCGTAGTTTACGACCGCTCGCTCACGGAGGCAGAAATCACCGCCCTGCGCGACGCCGGAATGAATGGAACCGTTCCAACGACGCCAGTCCAAATCGTGCAGCAACCCAAAGGACAGACTGTCTTGGTGGGCTCGAGCTACACACTCAGCGCCAAGGCCACCGGCAGTCTCCCACTCACCTATCAATGGAAGAAGAACGAGGAGAACGTGCCCGGCGCAGTGCGCAGCAGTCTCACGTTCGACAACGCGACGGAATCGGACACGGGCACGTACCAGCTCTTCGTGACGCAGGGAGCCAGCGTTGTGCCGAGTGCGCGGGTCACGTTCACAGTCAAGCCACTGCCAACCCATCTTAACATTCCAGAGAACCTGGTTCTGCATCTCAAGTTCGACGGCGACTTCAAGGATTCGTCAGGGCGCGGCAATGACGGCACGCAAGAAGGAGCGCCACAGATCGTCACAGGCAAGATCGGCGCCGGCGCCCTGCAATACAGCACGACGGTCGGTGAAAACAACATAGTCACTTCAGCCAATTACGTGGCGCTTGGCGCGCCGAGCGACTTGAACATCGGGCCAGGCGTCGACTTCTCGGTGGCGTTCTGGATCAAGTTCACCGGCGCGCCAGGCGACCTGCCGTTCCTCGGCAACACGACCACTTCCTACGGCGATGCCGGAATCGACTTCGCCCCGTCCTACAACCAAGGGGGATGGTCTTGGTACATCAGCCCCGCGGATTCCCCCGCGTGGGCTGGAATCGGCGTTTACGATCCGGTCCAACATACTCTCAACAACGGCGAATGGCACCACCTCGTCCACGTCTTCGAGCGTACCGACCAGGCCACGACTTACGTCGACAGCATCAAAGCTCACGCGCTCTCAATCGCCAGCGCTGCTGATTGGGCTTTCAACACCACCGGCGCGACCTGGAACATTGGGCAAGGCGTCGGGGGAGCCTATCCCGAGGCAGGCACGTACGAGATGGACGATCTCGGCTTCTGGCGCCGGGCCCTGACCGAGTATGAGGCACAGGCCATCTACATCGTCGGTAACGCGTACGGGCGCAGTTTCGATTCGACAGCCCCGCCCGAAGTTACGCTAACGATTCAGGTCGCTGACAACAGGATCACCATTAGTTGGAGCGCAGGCATACTCGAGTCCGCCGGCGAGATCGATGGGGCCTGGACACCAGTGACCGGAGCCAATCCGCCCAGCCACACGACAGACGTTGACGCTGGCCCGATATTCTATCGCGCCAAAGTAAACGACTAACCGGCTGACCGATCAGGTCGAAGGCGCGGAAGGCGTCACGCTTTCCGCGCCTCCAGAAGGAGAGAGAATGCGGCCTACGCATCCTCGGCGAAAGTCTGGCCCGTTCGCCCCGCTGCATTGCCACTGGGGCGGCTCAAAGCAAGCTTCTTTCGCCGGCTGACTGCCTGCCGCAGGATATACTCGATCTGTCCGTTCACGCTGCGCAACTCGTCTTGCGCCCAGGACTCGAGCTCATCCCAAAGCGACGGCGTGATGCGCAGTAGAAATGCCTTGCGCGATTCCACAGGCGCGTCTCAGGGATAGAGTGTGCCGGTGTTGACGACCGGATGGACTTCCGATTCTCCACACAACACCACCATCAAGTTACTGATCATCGCCGCCTTGCGTTCGTCGTCGAACTGGAGAACGTTCTTGCTGGTCAACTCCTTCAGAGCCATGTCCACCATGCTCACCGCCCCATACACTATCTTCTGTCGCGCGGCAATGACAGCTTCGGCCTGCTGACGCCTAAGCATTGCCTGGGCGATCTCCGGCGCGTAGGCCAGATGCGTCAGACGCGCTTCGTCGACCACAACACCAGCCTTGACCAGACGCTCCTGCAACTCGGCGCGTAACGCCACTGAAACGTCCTCGACGTTGCTCCGGAGCGTAGGCTCGTTCTCCTCTCCGTGGTCATAAGCGTAGGCCGACGCCAGGTGGCGAAGGGCGGATTCGCTCTGCATCTCGATGTACTTCTCGTAGTCATCCACGTCGAAGGTGGCCTGGGCAGTGTCGCGCACACGCCAGACCACCACAGCGCCGATCTCGATCGGGTTGCCGCGTTTGTCATTGACTTTGAGTTTCTCGATATTGTGCGTGCGAGCGCGTAACGAGACCTTGTGTCGTCCCGCGGGACGCCTCATGTGCGCGGCAGCCAACGCTCTGGCCTGTCCCGGTTTCGTGGCCAGCTCTGATGCCTGTCCCGTACCACCGCCCTGGCGTGGTCCGTTTGAGTAGAACGGATTGCCCCAGTGAAAGCCGCTCTGGCGCACGGTGCCCTTGTAGGCGCCGAACAGGATCAGAACGCGGGATTCATTTGGCTGAAGAGTGAAAAAGCCGATTGCCATGACGATGTTGAATGGAATCATGAGGAAACTGGCGACAAAGGGAATAACGAGCGGGTGGCCGGCAGTCCGTTCACCTTCAGCGATCGCGTAGGCCATGAGCGCCATATTGCCAAGGACGAGCAGGATGACGATGACGAGCATGGTCCAGCCGTTGTGGACCGAGACGGATCGTTCCTGGCTGGGGTTGATGGGTAACTGGTTCATTGTTTTGCCTAGGGTTGTCATTCGGTATTGTTTTACTATCGCGGTGATATCATAGCACTTCATGTATTCCTGTCAAGGCGGAGTTTGATTCTGATCTGTATGACATTCCTGTGCAACATGATATGGTTCGACGGCGAAGCGAAGTTATGGCCAGGCAAGCACGTCGCATCTGAGGTTTTGACAATATTACCCGAGCTGACTAGCGTCGAACCATGGAACACCTCCACGCACCGTGGCGCATCGAGTACATATTGGCGCCGAAAGCGCCAGCCACAGACCACTCGCTGTTCGCGCGCATCGGCCAATCCAACGCGGACGAGGAGAACTTCGTCCTTGCGCGCGAGCGAACCTGTTTTGCATTGCTGAACTCTTACCCGTATAATGGCGGACATCTGATGGTGGTTCCATATAGGCAAACGGCGGACCTGAATGATCTGATGGACTCGGAGTTGACCGAGTTGATGCTGTTGACGCGTCGTTGCGTGAACGCGCTCAGGCAAGTGATGAAACCGGAAGGCTTTAATCTGGGTGTGAATTTGGGGCGCGTCGCTGGCGCAGGCGTCACTGAACATCTGCACATCCACGTCGTGCCGCGATGGAATGGCGACACGAATTTCATGCCTGTGCTGGGCGGCACCACGGTTGTCCCACAGGCACTGGCTGAACTGGCCGCTGAGTTGCGCGCCGCTCTAAGCGCTCAGACCACCGCCGCGTCCACCGCTTCTTCCTGAAATGCCTACTGAGACTCTTCATTTCGACAACGCCCGCTTGGCCCAGCAGCTTTTCAACAACGACCCTCGGAACCTAGCCGCGTTAGCTGAGGAACTCGACGTTCGCGCCACGGCCCGGGACGCGTGGATAAAGCTCGATGGCACGGGGGAAGCGATTGGACGGGCGCGCCATTTGTTTCAGCTTCTCGAAGGGACGCTCAAAGCCGGCGGGCTGGTTCGCGATCAAGATTTCGCTCTGGCTCTTGCGGTCGTCAAAGACGAAGGCGTGGCGGCGCTTCAGAGCCTCCAGACCGAACGCATCCACACTTCGGCCCGGAAGGCAGGAGTAGCGCCAAAGACGACCGGCCAGCGCCGGTACATTGAAGCTATCAGACAGCACGACTTGACGATCGGGATTGGACCGGCTGGCACTGGCAAAACCTACCTGGCCATGGCGATGGCTACCGCGGCTCTGAAAGAAAACAAGGTCAATCGCCTGATCCTTACGCGCCCCGCCGTTGAGGCTGGCGAGGCGCTGGGCTTCCTGCCAGGCGATCTGAAGGAAAAATTGGCCCCATACTTGCGCCCATTGTACGACGCGCTCTACGACATGCTGCCCACTGAAGAGGTGCATCGTCTGACCGAGCGCGGGACGATCGAGATCGCGCCGCTCGCCTACATGCGTGGTCGCACTCTGAACCACGCCTTCATAATCTTTGATGAGGCGCAGAACTCGACAACCGAGCAGATGTTCATGTTCCTGACTCGAATGGGCCACAACTCAAAGGCGGTTGTGACGGGGGATGTGACGCAGATCGATCTGCCGCCTCAGAGACCTTCGGGCTTGATAGAGGCCCGCAAGGCACTGGTTGGTGTCGAGGGAATCGCCATTGTCGAGCTGGGCAAGAAAGACGTCGTCCGGCATCCGCTCGTCCAACGCATTCTGGCCGCGTATGAAGTTCACCGGGGCGGCACCCATGGTTGAGCTTTCGTTGCGCAACCGCCATCCTCGGCGACGAGTCAACAGCGCTCTGCTGCGTCGTATTGCCCTGGCCGCGTTGGCGGAGAGCCCTTTTTCAGCGCACGGTTCCGTTTCCCAACCGCGTGAATTGTCCGTGCTGCTTGTGGACGGGAAGACGATTACCTGGCTTAACTGGCGCTGGTTGGCGCGCCAAGGACCGACCGACGTCATTGCTTTCGACCACAGCGAATGGCTCGGCGCCCGCAATTCGCGTCCGCTAACGTGCGGTGACGTTGTGATTTCACTCGACGACGCACGCCATCAGGCCCGACGATTTCACACGTCCTGGCAGGCTGAGCTGGTCCGATGCATGGTACACGGGTTCCTGCACCTGTCCGGCTACGACGACCAGACGCCGGCCAGCCAGCGCCGGATGAAGAAGGCCGAGGATCGCGCGATGCGGCGGCTGTCCAGACGCTTCTTCTTGAGCGGTCTGGGCTCTCGAACCGGTGTGTTACAGTTCCTGAAATGAGCCTCCACACTCCGATACCGCGCTGGCGCGCGAATTTCGTTGCCGGATTGGCGGTGGTGTTGCCAGCGGTGATCACGCTGGCAATCGTCCGGTGGCTTGTTGGCACCGTGTCCAACGTCACTGACCGGTTGCTGTTCTTCGTGCCCCGCACGCTAACGCACGCGCGCGGCGGCGAAGGCGAGATGTACTGGTATTGGAGCCTGGGCGCGCTGGCCATGGCGGTCTTGCTAGTGATACTCATCGGTCGCGGAGCCCGTTTCTACATCGGGCGCAAGCTCATTCGGCTCTTCGATGATCTGGTCTCTAGCGTGCCTCTTCTCAACAAGATTTACGGGACCGTAAAGCAGGTCAACGAATCGATTTCGAGCACCAAGAAATCGGCATTCAAACAAGTCGTGATGCTCGAATACCCGCGCCGCGGCATCCACACGATCGCCTTTGTCACGGCCGAAGAACACGAAGAGGCTAGCGTTAAGATCGGGAAACACATGGTCGGGGTGTTCGTGCCGACCACGCCAAATCCGACCAGCGGCTTCCTCATCTTGGTGCCCCAGGAAGAGCTGGTCCCACTCGACATGTCAATATCCGATGGGATCAAGTACGTGATAAGTCTGGGCACCGTCATACCGGAGTACAGGCGAAGTGAGAGCCTGCCAACGCCCGAACCCGTGGCGTGGATCAACAACGGAAAAGTGCTCCCTGACGACGCGTTGCCTCCCTCCGAGCCGTCCGCATGAGCATCGAGCAGGCATCGGGACTGATTCTGCGCACGCTGCCACTCACCGAGACGAGTCTGATCGTCCGCTGGCTCACGCCAGCTTTCGGACGAATATCGACCGTGGCCAAGGGCGCGCGACGCCCACATTCACCGTTCCATGGCAAGCTTGACGTCTGCTATGAGGCGGATTTCACGTTTTACCGCAGTCGGCGATCGACTCTTCACACACTGCGCGAGGTGGCTGTGCAAAACTCGCACCCGGCGCTCCGCGAAGACCTCGCTCGGCTTTCGCTGGCCGCTTACGGTGCGCTCTGGATCGAGCAGGTAGTCGAAGAGGAAACACCCGTTCCACGCCTGCACGCGTTGTTGCGGGAGTTGATCGTAACACTCTCCATGCAGCCGGCCTGGCCACAGGTGGCATTGGCGTTCGAGCTAAAACTATTGGCGGAGTCGGGGCTTACGCCCAACTGGACGAGCACGGCGCTGAGTCCAGGCTCGCGACGAGCGGCGCAAGCACTTATGAGTTTTGAGTTGTCGCTTGCCGCCCGCATTCAACTCACAAGAAGCCAGCTTGAAGAGTTGCGTTCGTTTTTGCATGGGTTCCTTGCCAATCACCTCGGGAGGGTGCCGAGCGGACGCGATGCACTGCGTCCGGATTGAGTTGAGACTCTGCGTTTCGTTACCAGGGACCTCACCATTGCCGGAG
>JAXDCU010000304.1:0-3014 GCA_034677645.1 Verrucomicrobiia bacterium | reverse complement strand
TAGGTTACTTTGTCGCGGCTGACGGTTGTCTGAATGTCCAGACCGTCGTAGTCCGGGTTTCCCGCGATCTTCTTGAAGAAATCCGATATGGCCGGAAGCTGGGCCTTCACCGCGGCCGAAGCGGCGTTTTGCTCATGATCCGCCAGGGCGCCGCTGATCTTCTTCAACTGACCTGCCGTGTCGCTGGCTTCTTTGAGCAATTTGTCAAGTTCCGACCGGCGTTCCTCCGCTTCCTGCCGCAGTTTGCCGTGCGATTCGATCTTTTCCGCGGCGTGGATGATCGGTTTCAGAAAATCGGAGACCCGGTTGATCCGCGTTTCAACGGGATGGAACTTCTGAGTTTCCAGCTGGGCGTAAGCCGACTGCTCCTTCTTGATTTCCTCCCCCACCTTGTCCTGCTCAACCCCGAGCTCTCCGCAGACCTTCTCCGTTCTCTGTAGTAATTGTCCACGCAGAAAGCCATCCAAGTACAAGGTGTCAACCTGCAGGGGCGTTGGCCAGGTCCCGATTTTGTTTCCGACACGGGGCCCAAGAGCCTCGATCTGTCCCATAAGACTGCCATGGTCGTTCCTGAGAGATTTCGCGGTCTTCAGGCGCTTTTCCTGAGCTTTCTTCTGATCAGTGAGAGTTTGGTGCTCCTTCTGCAAGCGTTCCAGGTCAGTGGCGATAGTCCCATTCACCCTCGACTTCAAACCGGCGAGGAGTTTTGGCTTCTCGATACTCTGAAGGCACAACGGGCACGTGCCGCCCTCGTGATGATTCAGCAGATGGTCATAGCAGTTGGTCAGGAACCCCTGCTCGTCTTGGAGCTTCTGGCGGGCACGCCCGTTCTCCTCAAGCCGCGCTTCCGTTGCGGCCACGCTGGCGGCGAGTTTCGCCGGATCGACCTCGCCATTGCCTGACTCGGTGGCAAGCCGTTTGTCGTGCTTGGCCAAGTCCGCGGCCAGCTTGCGCATGTCGGTCACGAGTTGACCGAGTTCCGCCTTCCTCGATTGTAATTGCCCCAGGACGCCCGCCGCCGAATGGGTCTTGCGGAGGTTGTTGAGTTTAGTCCGAAGCCTCTCGATCTGTTGTTCGACCGCACCTTCCGGGGCGGGACCCTCGACGCCTAATATCCCGGCCGCGGCGGAGAGCTCGGTCAACGCGCCGGTTCGAGGATCGTCCAGTAGTTCTTTGGCGAAGCCCGACTCCAGGGCCTTGTTTTCAAGTTGGCGCAGTTCCTCGTTCAGTTGCTTGTCCCGATCCTCCCACTTTGCCACCGGGTCGGCATCCGTGAGGAACGCCTCCACTTCCTTTCGCAGGTCGGCTGCGTCTTTGCTTGCTGCTTCGAGTGTGGGGACGAGCTGGCTAAGGGTATAAAGCCCAAGCATATCGTTGATGACATCGCTCACGTCGCTGTCTTTGCCCGTGATCAATCCAAGGCGATGGTCCTGCAGCACGACGCCGCAACCTTCCAGGCTCGACGGCTTCAATCCTAACTCGGCCCAGATCAGGTCCTGAGCTTGCTGGCCGCTGAACGACTTGCCGTCCAGATCGACAGACAGGTCGGTCTCGACGTCCGGCCTCGCCTGATAAGCACGCTTGATCACTAACTCCCTGCCGTCCGCCTGCGAAAGGGCTATCTCGACCGAAGGCTGGGCGTTGTCGCCAGCGTGTTTGTTCGTGAGCCTGAAAAAGTGTTTGTTGATGCGCGCCAGGTTGGGCACAATGCCCGTCAAACCCCATAGCAAGGCCATCGTCAGCGAGGTCTTGCCCGTGTGGTTCGGCGCCTCGAGAACCTGGAGCCCCGCCTCGAACGGGAACTCCACCGCTTGTTGAAAACCGAGCAGATCCCTGATCCGCAAGTTCTTGAGACACCAGCTCTGGTCGTTGTTCATTTCGACGTTCCTTTCAGTTCTTGAAACCGAATCCGCAACGCCGCCAGCCTTTCCCGCAACGCCATTTCTACAGCGCGGGCAGGTTCGCTGGAGTTCTCATATGCTTGCTGGATGACCTCCACCTGGGGCCCCGCCGTTCTTGGGAGCTTTTGCCTGATGCTCGCCCAGTCGATGTCCGATCTGTAGGCAACTGTCTCTTGCGGTTCTTTCGCACTCATAATCGTAGCCACGCTTCCGCGGCTCCATGCTGCTGCTTGTTCACCCCGGACACCAGCGGCGCCGAGGTTATTACTGTGACATCATACCACAGACCCCTGATAAAGGCTGTCACCTCCCACAAAAACAACAAACCAGTTTTGCCTCGTCACGTCCGCCGGACATTCTGACACATGCGTCGCCGCCACATCGCTCGACCGCGTTTCTCCCGGCGTGAATCCGCTCGTGAATGCGCATCATGCGCTCGAACGGCGGCCGACAGTGGAGTTGGTGAACGACCTTCGGCATGGCAATACTCTGGTGGACGTGGCTCGGATATTTCGACCCCAATAACAGCCGATGTCAAACCCCGGATAGCAAAGTCGCTCGGTTTGTAATAAGCCCGGCGATCGACCGCGTCCGCGCAAGACTCGAATCGTGTGGAGCCGACGCAGAACTGGAATTGGATTGAAAGCAGCTGGATTTGGGCAGGAATCCGACCTTTCGTCCACGGAACAGCCTGAAAGACAACAGGCTGATGGATATTCTTGAAAATCAAAACGCGCCGTTTTAATTTTCAAGGAAGTCATTTGAGCCATGATTGAGCGAACAGAGTATCTGGAGAGAATCCGCGAGCGGTTAAGACGATTCCCGGTGGTGTCGGTGCTTGGGCCGAGGCAGGTGGGCAAGACGACGCTGGCACAGGTGATTGCCGGCGAGCAGCCGAGTCATTTCTTCGACTTGGAGGACGTGGACGCTCTGGCGCGACTGGCCGAACCGAAGGCGGCACTGGAACGGTTGACCGGTTTGGTGGTGCTGGATGAAGTGCAGCGGAAGCCGGAGTTGTTTGCGTTGCTGCGCGTGTTGGCTGACCGCAAGCCGGTGAAGACACGATTTCTTCTGACGGGCAGCGCGTCGCCAGCGCTGGTGCGGGGTGTGTCG
>JAXDCU010000303.1:0-11077 GCA_034677645.1 Verrucomicrobiia bacterium | reverse complement strand
TTATCCGGTTGTCACACCTGAGCCTTCTTCCGAACTGCTCGTTCTGAATCGTCAGCCACGCCGTCAAACTATGCCTATTGAGCAGGTGTGACAACCGGATAAGCATGCGTTGAACGTTGCGTCTCGTGCATGCACGGCCCCCATGCCCATCGAATGAAACGCTTCGACGGCGCCGACAATAATCACTGTGGGTCATCTCACAAGCCCGGATTGCTTTCTATGAACCTTGCTTTACCGCGTAAACGCGGGACTCTGGCGGGCGGCTGCTCTGCATGGTCCGTGGCGTTGTCCGGCTCGCGATCGGTCAGAGTTCCGCCTTCAGCCATATCCATGCAGTAGCGCAACCACGGAATACTCGGAACACACCGATGAGCAGCCACTTGCTTGTATCTGACCAAGAGGTTTGGGACTCACCGTTCGATGAGCGCGCTCTTGATTTGGGGCGTGGAGTTCAAATGCCTGAGTTTCCGTGTTTTCCGTGTAATCAGTGTAATCAGTGTAATCCGTGGTTTGTCCATCTGCATTGTTACGGCTTCAGGCGGCTTCGTTGTGGACCACGCCGCACGGTTCATGGTCCCAATGCGCATCAACCTGTTGGATATCGCCGCTTCCCATGAACCGTACCTTACCGCGTAAACGCGGGACTCTGGCGGGCGACCGCTCTGCATGGTCCGCGGCATTGTCCTGCTCGCGACCGGTCAGAGTTCCGCCTTCAGGCGGCTTCGTTGTGGACCAGACCGCAAGGTTTATGGGCCAAATGCGTTTGAAAGAGCCAAAAAAAAGCTTGCCTCTCGGCATGCAACGTGATAGGGAGTCAAACAGTTGAAGTGCTGGGAACATCGTCGCCCGTTCTGTTTTGAACAGATTGGGGGGAGGTGCAAGCCTGGCATTTGTCGGCAACCCAAATAACAGAAGGACAAAGGCGATGAAAAAAACTGCTCGCGGTAGTTGCGGCTGTGGCGATTGTGCCGTGGTTGGCCTCAGCGCAAACAACTTACCTTTATGACGGTTTCAATTATGCGGAAGGCGCCCTGGCAACAGTAAGTGGCGGCGCTTGGACAGGCGGCTGGGACTCTGTCGGCGTTACAAGCCCAGGGTTGGTCTACCCCGGCTTGAGTGCCGTCGGCAACAAAGCCTCCACTGGCGCAGGCGGAGTCGGCGGCGGAAAGTTCTATATGATGCCGACTGGCTTTAGCGCCATGAACAGCACAGTTTGGATCAGCTTCCTCGCCAAGGCCGATACATCGGCAGGCGCAGACTGGTCTGGCGTCTCGACATTCAATGGCGAGAGCGCTGAAAGTCTGTTCCTGGGGAATCCGGGCGGCCAAGGTGGCGCGTCTCGTTATTGGGGGGCGCATGTCTATAATGTCATGGGCGACCCTGGCGTCCCCGATGGTCCACAGATCAGCCCAATCTCCGTGGATAACCAGATTTTCGCCGTTGCCAAGATCGTGAACGGCGCCTCAAGTGCCAACCTGACCTTGTGGGTCAATCCCAGCGTGGAAAGCGAGCCGACCCTAGGAGATGCCCTTTTGACCGGCACAGTCGGGCGGATTCCATTTGACCGCGTTCGTATCGCGGGCTCAAGCGACGGTGTTGTCAATTATGACGAGTTGCGAGTGGGTGACAGCTACTTTGCCGTGGTCCCAGAGCCGACGACCATTGCGCTGCTCGGCCTAGGCGGCCTCGCGCTCACACTCCTGCGACGTCGGAATTAGTGAGTCAACGGCGACGTGGGGCTTTTTTGATCAGCCGCACGAATTGCCAGCTATTCTCAAGGCCAATCTCGAGATGAGATTGGCCTTTTTGATTCTCTTTGCATGAACAGGCGAAACAATCACCACGAAGCGCGCGATGACCACGAAGGTGTTGTTTGACTTTTTCTCGGTGGTCTTCGCGAGCTTCGTGGTTAAGCATCCGGTTCATGGTCCCCATGCGTTCTTAAAAGAGAAACGTCGCTTTCCCTGAGACGATCGAGCAGCACGCTCTTTTTCGAGGGCGTGTGAGAGCGATGACTGAACGATGACATCGAGTAAAAGCCAACTCCAGAAACAGTGCGGGCGAGGGGCAATACCAACGAACGGGCGGCGTTGGCTGTTCCGGTTGGTGGGAGTCCTTCTGGTCCCTGCCGCACTGCTCACGCTAGTGGAAATCGGCCTGCGCGTGGGCGGGTACGGTTACGCGACCTCTGCATTCGTGCGCAAGGATATCCAGGGGGAGCGGTGCTATGTAAACAACCCAAGCTTCGCCTGGCGATATCTCTCACCCGGAATTCCGCTTGAACTGGAGCCGATGGTTTTTCGGGGGCAAAAACCGCCGAACACGCGCCGAGTTTTCGTCCTAGGCGAATCGGCGGCACAGGGCACACCTGAACCAGCATACGCTTTCGGACGGATGCTGGAGGTGATGCTCGAAGAGTCCCGCCCCGGAACGGACTTCGAAGTGCTGATCCCTGCAATCCCGGCGATCAACTCCCACGCGGTTCTAGATGTGGCCCGGGAGTGCGCGCTGCACGAGCCGGACCTGATGATTGCGTATGTTGGAAACAACGAGGTCGTCGGCCCATACGGAGCTGGGACTGTGTTTTCGCAGTTCATCAACCCGCCCCGTTGGCTCATTCGGTCGTCGCTGACGGTGAAACGGCTGCGGAGCGCCCAACTGCTGGAGGCGCTTCTGCGCTGGCGATCCGAGTCAAAACGACTGCGCCAATGGCGCGGGATGGAGATGTTCGTGGGCCAAGAAGTGGCTCGCGACGACAAGCGGCTGGACAGGGTCTACCCCCACTTCAGAAGGAACTTGCGGGATATCTGTCGAGTGGCTGAGTCAAGAGGGATTCCGCTGTTGTTGTGCAGCATACCGGTCAATCTGCGGGATTGCGCTCCCTTCGCCAGCAGGCACCGGGCTGACTTGAGCGAAACAGCTTTGCGGGAATGGCAAGCGCTTTTTCACCAGGGACTCAAGTCGGAACGGGAAGGGCTCCACGCGCAAGCCCGTGACGCCTACCAACACGCCGCAACGCTCTCTCCTGACCATGCTGAGGGCCAGTTCCGACTGGCGCGCTGCCTGGACCGGCTGGGCGATCACGTGGCATCTGGCGAACACTACTGCAAAGCGCGCGAGGCCGATCTCCTCCGATTCCGAGCGGACGAAACAGTCAACCGCATCATTAGGCAAACGGTCGAAGCGGCCAAGAGCGACAGCGTAATCCTAGTGGACACGGAGAAGCGTCTGATGGAGCTGAGCCCGCACGGCCAGATCGGGAAGGAGTTTTTCCACGAGCACGTGCATTTGACGTTTTCTGGCAACTACGAAGTCGCTCGACACTTGGCCCCAGCGGTACTGGCAAAGTTGCCGGCGGAAACCGAGCAAGCGATCGCGCCCCCGGTGGCATCGCTGGACGAGGCGACCTGTGCGCAACGGCTCGCATACACAGAGTGGGACCAGTATCAGATTTCGCGGCGGTTGCGTAACGATTACTTCGCCAAGGCGCCGTTCACATCACAGGCGTACCACGAGGCGAGGATCGCGGAATTCGACGCGAGATTGGCGACGTTGAAAATTCACAGCGCGCCAGACGGATTGGCACAGGCGGCGCGGGCTTACGAGGAAGCGCTCCGCCGGCGACCGGCGGACCCGCAACTTCACTGGCGCTACGGTCTGTTGCTTGAGGAACGCAAACTACCGGCCCAAGCCCAGGCGCAATATCGCTGGTTGCTTGACCACAGCGGCAACTTCAGTCGCGCGATGCTGCAGTTAGCGCGGCTGTACAGCGACGGAGGGCAACTTGCGGAGGCCGAGGGGCTCACCAGACGGGCATTGCGATGCCAACCATATCAGCCGCATGCGCACTACAACCTCGGATTCATCCATCAGCAACAGCAGCGGCCCGAGGCGGCGATCAAGGCCTGGCAGCGGGCGGTGGACCTGAAGCCTGATTTTGGAGCGGCCTACAACAACCTGGGCGGCGCCCTTTACCTGGCAGGGCAAGTCGAGGCCGCCATCGCAACGCTGCGGAGAGGCATCGCGGAGGAACCCGGTTTGTACGATCTGCATTACAACTTGGGAGCAATACTGGTGGCGCGAGGCGATACGGAAGCAGGCCGACAGAGCCTCAAGCGGGCTTTGGAGATTGACCCGCGCGCGGCGATGGCCCGCCGTCTTCTGGAGACACTGGAGCAGCATGATGGCGAGAACGACGTGGGGGGCGGGCCAGGCGATTAGTCAGTCTTGGTACGGCAAGGCTCCTGATGAAGCCAATGGCACCTTTGCGTCATGCCTGGCTCGGCTCCGCGGGAGCGCCGTCCTACCGGACGATTCAAGGCTCCAAAGCGTGTGCGCACGAACAACCCCCCCCCCATGAACCAGCAAAACAACCACCACGAACCGCACGATGAGCACGGAGGTTTCTATTAGCTCTTCCTCGGTGGTCTTCGCGGCCTTCGTGGTTAAGCATCTGGTTCATGGACCCAAAGCGCGTTCTCTGGAACGTGGAGGCTCCCCATGAACCGGGTAGGGACCGATTCCACTCGGTCCCTGATTCCGCACAACAGAATGGGGACGCGGTGGAACGCGTCCCTACCGGGCTCATGGGCCCAATTCGTTCTGAGAGAGAAACTCCGCTTTCCATGAACCTTGCTTTACCGCGTAAACGCGGGACTCTGGCGGGCCGCCGCTCTGCATGGTCCGCGGCGTTGTCCGGCTCGCGACCGGTCAGAGTTCCGCCTTCAGGCGGCTTCGTTGTGGACCACGCCGCACGGTTCATGGCCGCAATGCGTTCTAAAAAGAGTAACTTCGCTGCCCATGAACCGAAGGCAGGGCTTTGCGGTTGCCAACCTAGACCGGTCGGTGCTAACAAGACGACTGTTCGTCGACAAACCAAAACCGTCATCGCCCCTTATGCCCGTGACCCGACGACAGATGTTAGCCCGAACGGCGCCAGCCGTGGTAGCCGCTGCTTTCTCACCGGCGATTGTTCCGCTGCTTGCGGACCCGGCAAAACGCGGTTTCAAGATTGGCGCATGCGAATGGTCGCTTCGGAAGTCCGATTCATCCTGCATGGCAATTGCCAAAGAGATCGGGCTCGACGGCGTCCAGGTCAACATGGGAAACGCGGGGAACCGGATGTGGCTTCGCCAACCGGAGGTGCGGAAGGCGTACCAGGATGCCGCCGCGCGGCACGGCGTCGAGATTGCCGGACTTGCCTTGGGCGAATTCAACAATATCCCGCTCAAGAGCGATCCGCGCGCGGCGGTGTGGCTTGTGGACGCGGTCGAAGTTGCCAAGGCCCTTGGAACAAAAGTCATTCTCGTCGCGCAGTTCTTCAAGGGCGAACTAAAGGACGACCCGGCCGGCGTCGACAGAACAGTCGACGTGTTGCGTGAAATCGCGCCGCGGGCTGAACGAACAGAAGTCATTCTCGGACTGGAGAACTACCTGAGCGCCGAGGAGAACCTCGATATCGTGCGGCGCGTAGGCTCACCCGCCGTTCAGGTCTATTACGACGTGGGCAACTCGACGGACAAGGGCTATGACATCTACCGCGAGCTGCGAATGCTCAAAGGCAAGCTTTGCGAGCTCCACGCCAAGGATGGCGAATATGTTTTGGGCAAAGGCCGAGTCGATTTCGCCAAAGTGCGAGAGGCGATCGACGAGATCGGCTACCGCGGCTGGATTCAGATCGAGTCCGCGGCCCCTAACGGGCCGGTTGCCGATTACCCGGCCACCGTCCAATTCCTCCGCCGGCATTTCCCGCGCGACGCGGTCTAAGTGGTCATGAACGCAAAGTCAGGCGCCATATCGAGCCTTAAGGTTGTCTGGACAATCGCACGAGAGGTCCGACCAAACTTCGCCAATGCCTCTGACGCGCAAATCGCGAGTAGTTGTTGGCATTAGCGGCGGCGTGGATTCATCGGTTGCCGCAGCCATCCTCAAAGAGCAGGGGCACGAGGTCATCGGCGTGAATTTGAAACTCTGGCGACCTGATCTCCCCGTCTGTTCAGAGAAGTCCAGCCGATTGTCTGACTCGCTCGACGACGCCCGCCGCGTTTGCCGGCAACTGGGAATCGAGTTTCACGTAGTCGATCGTCTGGGTCAATTCGAGCGCGAAGTGATTGCAACGTTCGCCGCCGAGTACCGCGCCGGGCGAACTCCCAACCCGTGCGTGCTCTGCAACAACCGTGTCAAGTTCGAGACATTGGCTACCGTCGCTCGCGCCCTCGGCGCGGACCACATCGCCACGGGCCACTACGCTCGCGTCGAGCGGCACGGGGCCGGCGGCCGCGTCCTTCTCAGGCGCGGACGCGACCCGCTTCAGGATCAAAGCTATTTTCTGTTCCAACTGAATCAGGAGCATCTGGGCATGGCTCTGTTCCCACTGGGCGACTTTGCCAAGGAACGGACACGCGAGTTCGCCCGCGCCAGACAGCTCCCCGCGGCCGACAAGAAACAGAGCCAGGAAATCTGCTTCGTCCCGGGCGACGATTACTGCCGGTTCCTGATCGAATCGGGATTGGCCAAACCACACGAGGGCGACATAGTGGATCGGCACGGGCGTGTGTTGGGCAGACACACCGGAATAGAGTTCTTCACCGTGGGTCAGCGACGCGGTCTGAGAATCGCCGCTCCCCGTCCGCTCTACGTCCTCGAACTGGACGCGGTCCGCAACCTGGTCATCGTGGGCCAGGCGGATGAGCTGAAGCGGGACGCTCTTCGTGTTGAGCGCTGCAACTGGATTGCATTCGTGGAGCCACCCTCCGAGTTCGAGGCGCTGGCTCAAATCCGACATCGGCACCCGGGTCAGCGGGCGACCGCCATCGCCCTCCCCGGCGGCACGGTCTCAGTCAGGTTCAGCACTCCACAGCGCGCGGTGACACCAGGGCAGGCGTGCGTGTTCTACGATGGCGATCTTCTCCTCGGCGGCGGGTGGATCACTTGAGTCAATGGCAGGATGTGACGATGCCTTCTCTTTCGATGGCTGCGTCAGGACGGCCTGAAACAAACGTTCTGGAGGAATCGCGCCCGAACGCATACGCTCATCTCCGTGAGCGGTCTTGACCAGGAACTCGAACACCGGCTCGAAGGAATCCGCGGCCAGGGATTATTTCGCCGCCTCCGATCCGTCAAACTCGAACCGGGAGCGCGCATCGTGGTCGATAACCGCCTTGTACTTGATTGCGCGTCGAACGATTACCTTGGGCTGGCCGCGCACCCGGTAGTCATCGAGGCTGCTGTCAGGGCTGCCAATGAGCATGGCGCCGGGTCCCGTGCGGCCCGATTGATCTGCGGCTCCATTTCAGTGCACGGTCAACTCGAGGAGTCGATCGCCAGGTTTGAACAAGCCGAGGCCGCGTTGACCTTCTCGTCTGGCTATACTACTGCCCTCGGTACGATTCCTGCCCTGGTCGGCGCCGGCGACGTCGTGGCGATTGACAAGCGCGTCCATGCCTGTCTTGTGGACGGCGCGCGGCTCAGCGGCGCCCGTTTGCGCGTGTTTCGGCACAACGACCTCGAACGCCTCAGTGAGATACTGCGCTGGGCGGATCAGCGCGCCTTGTCTTCCCGAAATGCGCGACGATCCAGGACGCTGGTCGTGACCGAGAGTGTGTTTTCGATGGACGGTGATCACGCGCCACTGCATGAGCTTGTCGAACTCAAGGATCGCTACGGCGCCTGGCTCATGATCGACGAAGCACATGCCACCGGCTTGTACGGGTCGCTCCGGACCGGCCTGGCTGAGGCGCTCGGGGTCGCGCACCGTATCGAAGTCAGAATGGGGACGCTCGGCAAGGCGCTGGGCGCGGCCGGCGGCTTTGTCTGCGGCTCATTTCGTCTCGTCGATTACCTGGTGAACAAAGCGCGTAGCTTCATCTTTTCAACCGCGCCACCTCCCGCTGTTGCAGCCGCGGCCACCGCATCGCTGGCGCTGGTCGCCGGCGAAGAGGGCCGTGACCGTTGCGCGCGACTGTGGGCAAATGTCGCCGCGGTGTCGACCCGACTGCGTCGAGCGTCGGATACTGGCACTGGTGCGGAGCAGACGGCGGAAACAGTCAGCGCGATTGTACCTTTGATCGTGGGAGACGAAAGCCGTGCAATGGCGGCAGCCGCGACCTTACTCGACAACGGCGTGTTCATCCCCGCTGTGCGATATCCGACCGTGCCGCGCGGCGCGGCGCGGCTACGGCTGACTCTGACGGCGGCACACACGACCGCGGACATTGTGGAACTCCTGGCCGCGCTGGAAGCCGCCGGTTTCACCGGATCGGCTGGCGGCGGCAGCCTGGGCGGTTAAGCGTGTGGCGCCAAGCTTCGATCCATTCTGTTATTCCATGCATCGACTCGCCCGACTTGATCTCCAATACGTCTGGCATCCGTTCACCCAGATGCGCGACTGGCTCAGGCATGAACCGACTGTGATTACCGCCGGCCATGGCGCGGTCCTGCGAGATGCCCACGGACGCGAGTACCTCGACGCAAATTCGTCGATATGGACCAATCTCCACGGCCACAACAATCCGGCGATTAACGCCGCAATTCAAAGACAGTTGCGCCGAATCGCGCATTCGTCGGCTCTAGGCCTTGCCAACGAACCTGCATCGCTCCTCGCGCGGCGATTGGTCCAAGCGGCCAACCCAGGGACCCGCACGCGACGATCTTGCACCACCTCAGGCAAAGCACCCTCCCTGGCGCGCGTCTTCTTCTCCGACAACGGCTCAACCGCGCTCGAGGTGGCACTCAAACTCGCGCACGAGACCGCCCGGCGCACTGGCCTTTGCCGCAAACCGAGATTCCTCTCGCTCTCCAACGCATACCACGGAGACACCGTCGGCGCGGTGAGCGTGGGTCAGATTTACTTGTTCCGCCGGTGTTTCACGGGGCTGTTGTTCAAGTCGGACGCAGCCATGGCCCCCTATTGCTACCGGTGCCCATACAACGGCGCCAA
Organism: Verrucomicrobiia bacterium; assembly: GCA_034677645.1. Lineage (GTDB taxonomy): Bacteria > Verrucomicrobiota > Verrucomicrobiia > Limisphaerales > J093 > JAAYVR01. The sequence goes on along the minus strand of JAXDCU010000303.1, from coordinate 2,139 downwards.
ACCCGAACGCGCCGACGCGCGCGCGTATCGGCGGTGCCATTGGGAATGCCTTGAGATGCTGGATCGCCACTTCGCGGCTCGGAAGCGGCGCGCGGAACCTTACGCCGCATTCGTCTTCGAGCCGCTCATACAAGGCGCCGCGGGCATGATCCCGCAGCCCGGGGGATGGTTGCGTAAAGCGACGGCGATCGCTCGCGACCATGGCGCGCTGTTGATCGCGGATGAAGTCATGACCGGGTTCGGCCGCACCGGCAAGGGGACCAGCGACAATCGAAGCCGCGAAACTCCTGGCCCTACCCCGCGCCAACCGCGTCCAGGCACTGAATGTCTGCCCTTGTTCGCCTGCCAACACGAAAACGTCCAGCCCGATTTCTTGGCCCTGGCGAAAGGCCTCAGCGGCGGATACGTCCCGCTCGCGGCGACACTTGCCACGGAGTCGGTATTCAACGCCTTCCTCGGCGAGTACGCGGAGTTCAAGACCTTCTTCCACGGACACAGCTTCACTGGCAACCAACTCGGCGCCGCCGCGGCGCTGGCAAGCCTCGACCTGCTCCAGAGCCGTCGCTGCAGCCAGGCCCGCGTCCGCCTCGAAAAGAACCTCAGCGAACAACTGGACCGACTTTGGCAACTGCCGCAGGTTGGCGATGCCCGGCAGGTCGGCCTGATAGCCGGCATCGAGCTCGTCCGGAACTGGCGCACAAGAGAACCGTTCGACTTGCGCGAGCGCGCTGGCATCCGCGTCTGCGAGGCAATGGCCCGCCGCGGAGTCCTGACCCGCCCCATCGGAAACGTGATTGTGCTCATGCCCCCGTACTGCACGACCTCAGCACAGTTGGAAGAGATTGTCGATGTGCTGCGAAGCGGCATCCAGCAAACGCTCCCGATGCACCAATGAACTCCCTCGACCGCATCCCATGCGTTTTGTTCGAGGACGAACACCTGCTTGCCGTCAACAAACCGGCCGGATGGAACACGCACGCGCCCGCCCCATACGCGGGCGAAGGCGTGTATGACTGGCTGCGCCATCGCCTTCCACGCTTGGCTTCGCTAGCCATCATCCATCGGCTCGACAACGAGACCAGCGGTGTCCTGTTATTCGCGAAGACGCCTCTGGCCAACCGCTCCCTCACACAACAGTTCACCTCCCGGCAGGTGTCCAAACGCTACTTGCTTCTGACCGACAAACCCGGCCCCGACAAGCCATTGGTCGTCCGCTCGACTCTGGTCCGCGCCGGCAATCGGTATGTGTGCCGGCTTCCGCACGGCAACGCCCCCGTGGCTGAAACCCAATTCCGCCGACTGGGCACCGTCGACAACTACACACTCATGGAAGCGGTGCCGCTCACTGGACAAACCCACCAAGTCCGCGCCCAGGCCGCCGAGTCTGGCTTTGCCGTGCTCGGCGACGCGCTCTACGGCGCCCGACCGACAATCCGCGTTTGTCTCCATGCGACGAGCCTGTGTTTGCGCCATCCCGCCACAAACAAGCCAATCCGGTTCGAGGTTGAGCCGGACTGGGAATACGATCCGCGAACTCGGCTGCGCGCGGCCTTTATCGATCCGGTGGCGACTGATGCATTTAGGTTGGTCCACGGCGCGGCAGACGGGAAACCCGGGTGGTTTGTGGAGAGATTGGGCGATTTCCTGTTTTCACAAGCGCCAGCGCCGCTCGACGCGGCACAAATCGAAGAGCTCTCGAAAATGCGACGACGGCTGGCGCTCCGCGGCGCCTACCACCGCCTGCTCGAAAAGCAGCCAGGGTCAGGTGACGGGGGAACGTTGCTTGCCAGTCTCGTCGATGGCAGCGGCGCCCAAACCGAAGTGCGAGTCCTGGAGAACGGCGCATCGTACGCCCTCAGGTTCGACAAGGGGGCGGTGGGCCTGTTCCTCGATCAACGCGATAACCGAAGACGGCTCCTGGCAAATCATGTGGCCGCTGGTTTCCGGGTCTTCGCGTGCCCGTTGGCAAGAGCGGAGGTGTTGAACTTGTTCGCTTACACATGTGGATTCTCCGTTTGCGCGGCGTTGGCCGGCGCGCGCACGACCAGCGTGGACCTGTCAGCCAGATACCTCGATTGGGGCAGGCATAACTTCACCCTCAACAGGATCGACGCGGACAGCCACGAATTCCTGTTCGGC
>JAXDCU010000302.1:0-6344 GCA_034677645.1 Verrucomicrobiia bacterium | reverse complement strand
AACGCGCCTCGGTGTACCGCATGGCCGCCGGCGGATCGTCCTCGACCGACCCGAAGTTTCCCTGGCCGTTCACGAGCGTTTCCCGCATCGACCAGGGTTGGGCCATGTGAACGAGTGTCGGGTAGATTGCCTGATCGCCGTGGGGGTGGTATTTGCCCATTGTCTCGCCGACGATGCGCGCGCACTTGAGATGCTTGCGCGTGGGCAACAGCCCCAGATCATTGTACATCGCGTAGAGCAAGCGCCGCTGCGAAGGCTTGAGGCCGTCCCGCGCGTCAGGCAGGGCGCGGGAGATGATCACCGACATCGAGTAGTCCAGGAACGAGTTCTTGATCTCGTCCGTGACATTGATCTTCTCGACTTTCTCGTTGACGGCAAAGAGCGAACCGCTGCCCTGTGTTTCCGCGGAATCCGGGGCGGGTTTGGTCTCGTCAGGCATGGGGACTCCAGCTTCTAGACATCCAGGAACCGGACGTTGAGGGCGTTGTCCTCGATGAATTGGCGGCGTGGCTCGACTTCGTCACCCATCAATTTCGTGAACATCTCCTCCGCCTCGACGGCGTCGGTCAGGTCCACGCGCAAAAGGCGGCGGCGCGTCGGGTTCATCGTGGTCTCGAAGAGTTCTTTCGGGTTCATCTCGCCCAGACCCTTGAAACGCTTGATCTGTAATCCCCTCTTGCCCACGTCTTTTACCGACATGAGAATGTCTGGGATCGAAAACAGCGGCGTCACCTGCGCGCGATCTCCTTCCCCCTCGATCAGTTCGAAGAGCGGATGGTCCTGTCCCGCGTAGTGAGCGATGTTCAAGCCTTTGCGCGCCAGCCGAGCGAGCAGTTCCTCGATGGACTTCCTCTCGTGAATCTCGATGTGGCGGGCGCGACGCGAGTGGGCGGTCTGGCCGTTCTTCTTCTCGCCCTCGGGTTTGTCGCCGTTCCCGTTCGAGTCTTCCTTGCCAAAAAGCCTTAGGTCGGGATTCGCTTCGCCGAACTTCAGCAGCTCTTCTTCCGAGTGGAAGTAATGGATTGTCTCGTCGTTTCCATCGCGGACCTTCACCAAATGCCGGGGCAGATCGTGCGTCGAGGGTTTGCGGTGTTCGACGAAATCGGCGAAGTCAGCGCCATGCCGGCGCAAAGCGGTCGCGTACTTGTCCAGCGACACAAGGAGTTCGAGGATTTCGGCAAGTTGCTTCTGAGACACCTCCTTGTCATCCGCCAGATTGTGGAGGCGCACGTCCTCCGTGCCGAGCTCGATGAGTATTCGGTTCAACTTCGCGTCGTCGTCGACGTACTCGACCCGTTTTTTGCGCGTGATCTGATACAGGGGGGGTTGGGCAATAAACACGAACCCGCGCTTTATCAGCTCCTGCATCTGCCGATAGAAGAATGTCAATAACAGCGTTCTGATGTGCGAACCGTCCACGTCAGCATCGGTCATGATGATGATTTTGTGGTACCTGAGCCGCGACAAATCGAACGCACCTTCGCCATCCCCATCCCCGATGCCCGTCCCGATGGCCGTTATCATTGTGCGGATTTCGGCGTTCTGAAGCACCTTGTCCAAACGCGCCTTCTCCACGTTGATCAACTTGCCCCGTATCGGGAGGATCGCCTGGAACTTGCGGTCGCGCCCCTGCTTTGCCGAGCCGCCAGCCGAATCCCCTTCCACAATGTAGAGCTCGGTGTTGACCGGGTCGCGGTCGGAGCAGTCGGCCAGTTTGCCCGGCAACCCGCCGCTGGTCATCGCGCTCTTGCGCACCGTCTCCCGCGCCTTGCGGGCGGCCTCGCGGGCGCGCGCGGATATGAGGCACTTGTCGACAGTCTTGCGGCCCACGGCCGGATTTGCGTCCCAATACGTCAGCAAACCGTCGTAGACAATCGACGAGACGATCCCCTCGACCTCGGTGTTTACCAGCTTGACCTTGGTCTGCGACTCAAACCGCGGGTTGGGCAGCTTGACGCTCAAAACGCAAACCAACCCTTCCCGCACATCGTCGCCTGTGATCGCCGGGTCCTTTTCCTTGAGGAGATTGTTGCCCCGGGCATATTGATTGATCGCGCGCGTCAAAGCCGAGCGCAGTCCGGTGAGGTGAGTGCCGCCGTCGGGATTGGCAATCGAATTCGCAAAACAGAGAAGCTGCTCGGTGTAGCTGTTGTTGTACTGCATCACGCAGTCGACGAACACGTCTTCGTCCCGACCCTCCACCTTGATGACGCGCTTGCCCGATAGTGAAACCGGTCGCGAATGCAGCACTTGTTTGCTGCGCCCCAGTTGACGGACAAACTCCTCGATGCCGTCTCGGTAGTGAAACCGCTCCGATCTGTTCTCGGCCCGCTCGTCCGTCAGGATGATTTCAAGGCCGGGGTTAAGAAACGCCAGCTCGCGCAGCCGCGTGGCCAGCAGTTCGAACTTGAATTCCGTCGTTAACGTGAAGATGTCAGGGTCCGGCTTGAACGTTATCAATGTGCCCGTGTGCCGCGATTTCCCGATCACTTCGAGCTTCCGCGTTGTAACCCCACGCGCGAATTCCATGAAGTAGACTTTGCCGTCGCGCGAAACCTCCACCTTGAACCACTCGGAAAGCGCGTTGACGCACTTGGCTCCCACCCCATGCAGACCACCCGAGTACTTGTAGGCCCCTTGTCCGAACTTGCCCCCCGCGTGCAGGTTGGTCAGCACTAGCTCAACCGCCGGCATGTTCCATTTGGGATGCATGTCCACGGGAATCCCGCGACCCTCGTCGCCTATCGAGCAGGAACCGTCCACGTGTAGAGCCACCTCAATCCGATTGCAGAAACCGGCTAGATGCTCGTCAATCGAGTTGTCCAGCACCTCGAATACACAATGATGCAACCCCCGTTCGTCCGGATCGCCGATGTACATCCCGGGCCGTTTTCGGACCGCTTCAAGCCCTTCGAGCTTGTCGATTTTCGATGCGTCGTACTTGTCCAATGCTGGTGCGCTCACAGGTCTTAACTAACGCTGGCCACATGCGGCCAGCCCCCTCATCTCAGGATTCAATCCGTCTCCATGCCTGGTACCCCGACTACCTTCGCAAGTGTAGGGAAAACACGCTGTCGACACAACCGAAAAGTTAATTCCAAAACCAACGGCACCACCACCGATTGTGGTCATCGCCAGACACGCCACGCATTAGTTGTGTGCGCCGCCTTCAGCCATATCCATGCAGTGGCACAACCGCGGATTACTGGAACACACCGATGAGCAGCCAATTGCTTGCATCTGACCAAGCGGTTTCAGACTCACCGCTCGGTCACCGCTCTCTTGATTTGCGACGTGGAGTCCAAATGCGTGGATTCCCACTTAAGTTTTCCGTGTAATCAGTGCAATCAGTGGTTTGTCCATCTGCATTGTTACGGCTTCAGGGAGCCAATCCCCAAGGAATTCTCTCAAGGTCGGAAATCTGCCCACCACCCATGCCCATCACTCAGCCAAAACTCGCCCTCCGCCACCATGGAGAGTCTCCTTGTTTCTCCGTGTACGCTCTGTGATCTTGAGCCTGAACGGCGTGGCTTCGGCATGTTGCCCAAGACCACGGGCGGGACGCCCGAGCTGCGCCGACTCATGGGCAGCGCTCTCCGAAATGGCAAGTGCGCATTACCAAATCGCACTCGATCATAGAGCGAGTCCCACCTGCAACTCACTTTCTCATGACAGCGGACTCTTTTGCTCGCCGCTGTCACGGCTCATGCAGGCGATAGAACTTGTTTATGGCAGGTAGTGGCTCGGCGAACTGGAAATTCGGGCCGTCGGTCAGGTACGGTGGTGGGATTTCAGTCCATGCCTCGCCACCGGGGACGAAGTTGTATGTTGTCTGCAAGCGCCAGTCCGAGGCCGTGGCGGGCCAGAAGATAACCACGTTGTTTCCGGAATAGAAAATCCCCATTGAGGGCCGGGACGTTCCTAGCGGCTCGACATAAATGGGCATCGCACTGACCGCCACCTGCGCGATTCCATCGACGACGTCATTCGTGGCGACGGACCAAATGGCGCCTGTGTTGTCAAAAGAGATTGGCAGAGCTTGCGTGATCCGCACTTGCGCCGCGGCCCCCACGGGCAGTGAAACCTGGCTTTGCAAGTTGGTCCAATTCCAGAGCACCCAGAGCGGCGTGGCGTTCCGGTCCAGCAATTTGGCGCCCAGATTGAAGCCGCCCAAGTCGAGCAACTCCGCCTCGGTGAAACCCTCGAGTTTCTCGATCATCTTCTGATACACATAGAAGTTCATCCGCCTCTGGCCGCTGGGCTCTGTCATCACCGCCCAGTTCAGCGGCTCCGGAAAGGCGCCGTGGTGATTGAACTCGGTGAGGAGCACGTGATCGTAACCAGTCGCGAGCGCGTAAGGGACCGACCGCGCCAGAAACCAGGCGTTGTCGGACTGGCTGCATGTGTATCCGGAACTGGTCTTCCACCAGTTGAAGCTGAAGCTGAAGTCCACCGAACTGGCCCAGACTGGTCTGTCTGCCAGGCCCACCTGCGCCAGGAAATCCCGGATGACGGCTGCCTCCAGGTACTGCGCCGTCCAATCAGCGCCGTCCCAGTACCAGGTGAAATCCCAGTTGTCGTGAACGCTCACCGCATCGATGCTGTTGGCGGTCCATGGAGAGTCCGCCAGCAGTTGCTGAAGGTAGTTGTAATGCCCCGGCTGCATACCCACAAACGCGCTGCTGAGGATGGTCACGAAGGGGTCCTGCCCATGAGCCACAGCATGCGTCTGAGTCAGGTAGTCGCCATACATCGTCAGTGTGCAGCCGGTCCAATCAGCCGGCACTTCCATGAACTCTTCGAAGATTTCCCAGTGATGAATCGGGATGGTCAGCCCGGGCATATCGCCACGGCCGTCGCCATCGTAGCGCTCGACATAGCGTCCAAATGCGTTCGCGAAGTCCGAGGCAATGGGCCATACGCCGTTCACTGGACGCGCGTTGACCAGACCGTAGGTCCGCAGACCTGCCAGTTGGTTGTTGAGCACCTGTTGATCGAAAAAGACGAAGTCCAGTAGGCTCGGATTCTGGGCTGCCGTGGTGTTGATGTCCGCCACCACGCGCCGCCAACCTCCGCCCACGGCGGTCATGTTGGCCCAGTCGGTGCTCATCATTCCGCCCACGCCAAAGCAGGGTTCGCTACTAGCCGGCAGACCAACCGCCAAGATGGCCGAATCGCTCTCGGCAGGGGCGGTCTGGTCGCTGCTCACGGACGCGAGGTTGGTGATGGTGGTTCCGTAGGTGACCGTTGGGTCCACAGTCGCGGTGAAGTGCAGCCACACGTTGGTTTCGCCCTCGAGCGCGCCAAGGTTCCAGCTCAGCGTGCGTGTGCCGGCGTCGTAGCCACCCCCAGCGCTCGCACTGTTGCTAATGTAATCTAGATGCGCGGGCAGGGCATCGCTCGCCACCACGCTGGTTGCAGGCGACGCTCCGAGGTTCTCCAGCAGGAAGGAGAAGGTCACCATGTCATTGGCGAGCACGCTTGAGCTGGTAGCGGACTGAGTCAGCCGTAGCAGCGGGCTGGCCGGCACGTGGTAGAACACGCAGAACGCGCCGAGGTGATCCACCTGGATACTGATCTGGCAGGTGTCGGCGTTGTAGGTCCCGCCGAGGTTAGTCCAACCGGCGCCGTCATAATGCCAGATTGCCGGGTTGGGATACTCCGCCGCGAGCGGCAGATTGATCGTGACGTCGGCGGCCAAGGCTTGGTCTATAGGCGTGAAAGTGTAAAGGCCACTGATCTGTTTCCAACCAAACGCGGTCGGTGGGTTAGGTGCGTCGTCCAGGTGTTTTGCATAGCTGATGGCGAACGATGTGCCGCTCGAGACCGATCCCGGCGGCACGATCAACTCGCCGCCAGCGAGGCCGCGCGCTTTCCCGCCAGCGGGACCAATTGGATCGACGAAACGGAACTGGGTTTGCGCCTGGTTGAACTGGAGGGACAAGCCGTTGGTCCCCTGAACACCACCCAAGTCGAGGTTGAAATCGCACAAGTTGCCCCCGGTCCGCGGGAAGTCCGGCTTGGTGATCGTGAAGGTCCATTGAGTGTTGTTCGCATTCCACTGGCCAGTGCCCACGCCGCGGGCCTCCAAGTTCTGCACCGTGTCGTTGAATGCAGCCGGACTGTTCGAGTTGGACAGAGCCGCGACATAGAGCATCGTGTTGGCAAAGAGCATGTCTTCGTCGGCGCCCTCGAATCCGGGCCAGCTCACGATGGTGAGTCGATTGCTCCTGAGCGTTGACGTCTCGACTGGGACGCTGAAACGGAGAGTTACGGCAGGAACCACATTGTTGGGCGCCGCCGACCCCCAGGAGGGTGTCACCTTCGTCACATAGGGGGCGGCG